>CAYUWT010000019.1:2388-10775 GCA_964448625.1 uncultured archaeon | reverse complement strand
CGCACCTGAATTTATTCTCGTGCAACTCCTTTGGCAGTTCCAGAACTAGTTCATGAATTGTAGTTATATTGGTTTCGTTGCTGGTTTGAGAAATCATTATTCCTATATAAAATGAAATGTTTTCCCGTATAGGCTGTTCGAGAGTGTCTAGTGATAATATAAGTGGGCCAGAGCTTGTTTTTGCCCTTTTCACTTCAAATGAGATGAATTCATTTCTTCTTATAGCCTCGTCCCACATTTTCCTGCTGATAAATTCAAGCTCAAAGACTGACATGACTTGGTTTGGTGCCGCAGGGCGAATTTCCGGAGAAATCTCTGCCAGCGAAAATTCTCGTGGATGTGCTGCGTTAATAAGAAAATATATGCCACTAGTATTTTGCCTGTAAAGTTGGTAACCGGCTGTTGCGAGGAGATAACCGGCAATTGCTATTATCGCAAGAATCAAGAGCCGTAATTTTTCCATAATATTATTTTGTTGCCTTCATTAAGCTGTGTATGCCTACGAAATCGAAATGGAAACTCCTGAGTAGCGATTGCCAGATTTATTTATGCTTTCAAATAGGTAGTTTAATTGCATGGGACGGTAGCTCAGCCCGGGAGAGCAACCGGCTGAAGACCGGTACGTCGGGGGTTCAAATCCCTCCCGTCCCATATTTTGTTTATAACCCAAATGTTTGCAATAGTCATATGCCTGAAATGGAAAGCGGCGGGAAGAAAGCAAGGGGCAGGGAGAAGAGGCAGAAAATCCCTGTTGCAGCCATCCTGGAAAACAAGCTTGTTGCTGCAAAGGATTATGATTACCTGCTTGAGCACGGTTACGGCAAAAGGATGGAAGGGGGTGTGGAGCTTTCCTTCTCTGAGGCGCTTTACCTCCTTGAGAAGGGGAGGGTTTCCGCAAAGAAGGGGGTGAAGAAACTGGATTTCGGAAAACTGCTTGGGCACTGCATAAAACTTGACAAAAGATTGCATGAGCGCTATGTCGTTTACAGGGATCTGAGGGAAAGAGGTCTATTGGTCAAGACAGGATTCAAGTTCGGCTCGGATTTCCGCGTTTATTCGCGGGGGGTGAAGGTGGTGAAGCGGGGCCCGAAAACGCCTATGGAGCACACAAAGTGGGTTGTCCACTGCGTGCCTGAGGATTATACATGCTCTTTTCAGGAATTAAGCAGGGCCGTGCGGCTTGCGCATTCGATAAGGGCAAAGATGCTTTGGGCTGTGGTGGACAGCGAGAATGATGTGACTTACTATTCCATCATGAGGGAGCTGCTTTAAACTGTCCCGAACCTTAAGGTTCGGGTAATCAACTTCCAGAACAAGTAACTACCTGAACATTAATGTTCAGGACAGTTTAGTTCGGGTAGTTGCACGCAAATAAATATAAGACTCCATAAATACTCCCATACGCATGATTATGGGCCGCATAAAAATCAAGGCTGTCAAAAGCCTTGCGCATGAGATTCTCAGGCAAGGTGAAGGGAAGTTCGTGACTGACTTCAGCAAAAACAAGCAGATTCTGGCAGAACTGGTGCCTTTTGAGTCCAAGAAAATCAGAAATGTGATAGCGGGCTACATAACCAAGGATATCAAGAGGCGCAGCAGGCCGCAACCAGTGAGTCCGCCATCGGAGATTGCAATCGCGAATACAGCAAAAATGGCTGCAAAAACAGGTAAAAGGTGGAAGAGGCAATAAAAATATAAAATTTTGCACCAATATTATATTATTGCTTATGCCGGCCATCTGCGTTGACTGTGGGGAAGTTATTGAGGATTTCTCAGAGGAAGTCAGGTATTTCGTCTGCTTTGAATGCCTTGCAGATAATGTGGAATAGGCCGGAGTGGCTTTCAGCCTTTCAGCATTTGGGAAACGGCGTCCAGGTCAAGTTCGAGCGCTATGGACGCGCATTCAAGGTTCCAGCTCTGCAAAACCTCCGGGTGTATCTCGCCTATAATTCCAACGCTGCTGCCGCTTATAATAATGCTGGCTGTCCTGCCTTCGAGGAAGGAGGGGTGCTTTGCAGGCTTCAGCTCGAAATTTATCCCAAGGCCGGAAAGAAATGAAGCGAGCACGGCCGCAAGCTTCTCGTATCCTGCAAGGGAGTCGCTTAGCGCTGCGGCAAGCCTCAGCGGATTCTCAGCGCCTGTCTCTTTGTTTTTATCAACTGCGAACACCTCCCCTATTTCAAACAGCTTCTGGGGGTAAGTGTTGTGCCTGTTCTGGGAAAGCGCTTTGACCAAACCCTGCAGCAGGCTTGCCCTGCATATTGTGCACTCGTTGCTTACCGAATTTGAAATTATGCATATGTTGGTTGGTAAAGTGATGCGCATTTTTTTGAACGCATCCTCCTCGTTGACAAGGTACATGGACTGGATTTCCTGGAAGCCCAGGCCGGTCATCAACCTGCCGCAGAATGCGCGGAACTCGCTTTCTGCCAGACGCGAAGCCATGCCGGGCACGCGCGGTATTGCAGGCTTGAAGTTTTCGTACCCGTGGGCTATGGCTATGTCTTCCACTATGTCAATCTGGTGCATTATGTCTGCCCTGTATGCGGGCACGAGTATCGAGCTGTCATAGCCGTAGCCCATTTTCCCTGCAAGCGCTGCCATCTGTTTTTCAGAAAAATCTGTGCCAAGCAGGCTGTTTGCATATGAGGGGCTGACTTTAATCCTCCTCGGTGAGAGGTCAGGGCAACGCTTCCCCATGACATCAACCGCCTCTATCTTGGCACCTGCATCTGCAAGGGATGTTACGATTATGTTAAGCGCCTCATTCAGCGGCTTCTCATGCTGCCCTGTAATATCTATGAACAGGGTTTTTGTGCTGCCCGTTACGCGTGTGAGCTCGCTGTTTATTATCGGGGGGAAGCTCAGCACCTGCCCCTTGCTGTCAATTATTACGGGGCATGTTTTGGAGCCCCTGAGAATGCCGCCATAAAGCCGGCCTTTGGGATGGCGCTCAAGTATTTCCGCGGGCGTCATCCTGTCAGAAAAATCAAGAGGGATAAAAGATATCTCATTCTGTCCCGCGGCTTTGTATGTGAAGGGGGGCGTAACCTTTTCCATGTCGTGCAGTCCTATGGCAACCTTTTTCCTTCTCCTCCCCATGGTCTCGTCTATCTTCTCCTGCAGCTGTATCAGGCTTTCAACAGCGCTTCCTGTCAGTTTCGCGTCCCTCACCACTGCGGCCGCTATGTGAGGCCTTATCGCTTGCACGGAGCTGTCAACAAACAGCTTTATTGCCGGTTTTGATGCTGCATACTCCTTCAACCCTCTGGTTATGCCAAGAAATGTTTTTACGGCCCTTGCGAAGCCTTCTGCGCCCAGCATGTCCGGCCTGTTGGGGAATACCTCGAAAAACAGCTTTCCTTCCTCCTCGCCTTCGAACGGGCAGCCCAGCATTGGTATCCTTTCCTCTATGTCCTTCTGCGAAAGCTGCTTTCCAAGCAGCCTCTCAAGGTAAAGCCTGTCAAACCCTGCTACGGCCATAGCACTGCCTCCCTCAGCATCTTCAGGTCGTTCCTGTAGTAGAAGTTCCTTATGTCGTCCATGCCTGCCCTGAGCATCACCAGCCTCTCGAGACCCAGGCCCCAGGCGAGAACAGGAACATCTATGCCAAGTGGTTGCGTTACCTCAGGCCTGAATATGCCCGCGCCGCCCAGCTCCAGCCACATGCCCTTTTCCTCGAAATACACCTCAGGCTCCACGCTCATCTCCGTGTAGGGGAAATATGCCGGCCTGAATCTCACTTTGGGAAAGCCCATCCTCGAGTAGAATTCCTTAAGGTAGCCCAGCAGGTCCGGAAAGGTTACGCTGCTGTCGGCAACGATGCCTTCTATCTGCGTAAACTGCGTGAGGCTCTTGTAGGATATGGTCTCGTTCCTGAACACGGGCCCTATGCAGAACACCTTTGCCGGGGGCTTTACCCTGAGCAGCATCCTCGCGGATACGGCTGTGTTGTGTGTGCGCAGAACGGCCTGTTTTGCAGGCTCTTCTTCCCATTTATATTGCCAGCCTGTGGAGCCTGCGGCTCCTCCGTTCTCATGGGCCTGAGCAACTTTCTTTACTATGCTCTTGTCCGGGAGTTGTGCGACCTTGGGGACGCTCATGTAGAAGGTGTCCGCCAGGTCCCGCGCAGGGTGGTCCTGCGGCTGGAAAAGCGCGTCGAAGTTCCAGAAGCCGGATTCTATAAGAGGGCCTGTCGCTTCTGAAAAGCCCAAATCAAGAAATATGTTCCTCACCTTCTCCTTGTAATGGGTCAGTATGTGGGGCTTGCCATGGTATAGCTTTTCGCCGATGAGGGATATGTTATAGGGGCGCAGCTTTGCCTTTCTCCACAGGCCTGTCTTTATCAGCTCGGAGGGTATGGCTGCAACCTCCTTGCCGGCAAGCTGCATGGCCTTTTTGTAGGTCTCGCTGTCCTCCACTTTTATGAGGCCCCTTGTAAGCAGCAGCCTCGCCATCTCTTCTCCTATTTCTTTCCCCTCCGCTATCTTTCCCAGCGCCTCCCTCTCAGGGATTTCTTTGGGGTGGCTGAGAGGAATGATATTCCCCCCTTCTGTCTTTGCCCACCCCTTCTTCTTGGCCCATGAGAGGGCTATGTCAAAATTATCTGTCCTTTTGCAGATTTCGCTGATGGGTAACGGTCTCTTCAGAACAGCCATCAGGTTCTCTTCAGGCAGGCCGTTTTCCAGATACCTCCTTCCTTCATCAGTCAGTGAATACATAATCCTGCTTTGTGGTTCTGGATTATTAATATTTTGCGGCATAAAATGTATCTGGTATGGCATGGTCTGAATACTGGAAAAGGATAGGGGATGCAAGATTTGAGAAGGAGCCTTTCACGTGGAGGTTTTACGAAATGCTCCTTGGGGATTATGATTTCATGGGGAAGAAAATACTCGAAGTCGGATGTGGGACAGGGATTGATTCCATACACATGGGGAGGAGGGGGGCGAAGATAACGTTCCTGGACATGTCTGCTGAGGCCCTGAGGATAGCGAGAGGGAATGCGGATCGGTTTAATATTGAGGCGGAGTTCCTGAACGGGAATGTTCTTGACTACAATTTTGGCGGTGAGTTTGATATGGCGCACAGCAACGGGACTGTGGAGCATTTTACTGGGGGTATGAGGCAGAAATTCATTGATATCCACAGGGACGCTGTGAAAAAAGGGGGGAAGGTTGTCATCCTTGTCCCAAACCTCAAGTGCGTGCCTTACATAGTGGGGAAATCCATAAGCGAGAGCATCGGTGTCTGGCCTTACGGGAGCGAGCACCCTTACACGCGCAAAGAGCTTAAAGCAAGGCTTGAAAGGGCGGGTTTGAGTGTTGAGAAGGTTATCGGGGGCGAGCTGCTTTTCTCCCTTTTCTGGCTTTTCTGCCCCATATACCTGCCGCACCTCAAATGGGTCAGGAAGGGCATTCTTGCGAAAGCGAGGCCCAAATGGGTGAGGCTCAATTACAACAACCCTTTTGCAAATAAGTGGGGGAGGCTGATAGGGGCTGTGGCTACGAAGGTCTGAATTGTAATAGAGGTAGATAAATCAATATTGTGATTTTATAGTTTCGCTGTCTTTAAAATCACACATTTAAATTTTGTGGTAAAATGTATCTATGGCGCACCGTAAGTATATTTTTGGAAGATTCTGTGTTCCTACTCATACAAAAGCGGAGTATAGGGAAAGAGTGACTGATGACCATCATGCGCAGAAACATACTGGCCGTGACATTGAAAGAATTATACGACATGCCTTGAACGAAATTGAGAATGTTGAAACCCTCCCCAAATTAAATGTCGGCTACATTGCAGAGGTTGTGTTTGCTGTTAAAAATGGTTATACACAGCCATATTACATACCTTTAAAGCACGACATTAACAAAAATTGTGAATATGTTGCCTGTAGTATCTGGACAAGAGATATCTATGAGAGTATGAGAAGTGGGAGAGACTAAATGTGGTATGACTTCCTTTGAGGACGGCCGCAAGAAGAAATTGTGTGCAGCTTTGTTTGTAAGTGATAAGCTTGCAACTTGCAATATAAATTAGGTGATGTGAGATTCAGTCTTCCCAGTCCTTCAGAACCAGCTCTGGCCTGCCCTTTCTCCTGTCCCTGATTCCGGAGATTATGCCTTTCAGGTAGCTGAACATTACAACGGGCATGTATATGAACATGTAGGGTATTACGAGCGTAAGGTCTTTTGCCTTGTCCCTGCCGGTGTATGTCAGGAGTGAGACATGGGCAAGGCTGGCCATTGTGAGGGTTGGCGCTGTGCTGGAAAGCGTTTGGGTAATGAATACGGTAAAAAGTGCCAGCAGCAAAAGGGCTTCCTTTGTGGAAACAGCATACAGCATGAAAGGCAGGATGGCTGCCGTCTGGAAAAGGAAAAGGCCTGCAACAGCCAGTATAAGGAATGCGTAAGGCATGAAGTATGTGTGGAACTGCCTGTTGTGAAGATAAAATTTTCGGTGGTTGAGGAACGCGTGCAATGCCCCCTTACCCCACCTAAACCTCTGCCTTGAAACGCCCCGGAGGGTTTCAGGCTCGCCTGTCAGCGCAATGGCTTCGGGCTCGTATTGTATTTTGTAGCCAGCCTTCACAAGCCGGACGGCAAGATCCACATCCTCCACAAGGGTTTCGCGGAACATGCCCACGTTTTTAAGCGCATCCTTCCTTACAGCAACGCTGCAGCCCCTCATTATCGAAAGTGAGCCGAAGAACATGTGGGTCTTGAGGAGGTTGGAGATGAAGTAGGTGTCCAGGGCTGCAAGCCTTGTCCATATGCTGCGTTTATGGTTCTTAACACTATACAGGGGCATTACGGCTCCGATGCCATTATCCCCGAACCACGGGATTGCCTTTGAGAGCGCGTCTTTCCTTATCACTGTGTCTGCATCGAGGAAGAATATTATCTCGCCTTTCGCCCTTTCAACTGCCATGTTGAGGGATTTTGGTTTGCCGAGCCTTTTGGGGTTTTGTATGCATATAACGCCGTGATTTCTGCATATCTCAGGTGTGGAGTCATCAGAATCGTTCACCACTATTATTTCCTTGTTCGGGTAATCGCATGCCTTGGCGGATTTTATTGTTTCCTCTATGTGGTCATGCTTGTTGTAGGAGGCTATCACGAAGGATACCATGGGCTTACGCTTCATTGCAGGCCTCTGCTTCGAGGATCCCCATTTGCGTGCCATCAGCTGGAACACCAGCGCCACAAAGATGAATGCGATTATAAGCCAGAACATAACACCAGCACCAACTATTATTTAATCAGTGTAATTTTTATATGCAGGTTGGTGGTAAGATTGAAGAAAGTGCCTGTGACACCAACGTCTATATATATTTTCTCGCCAATAAAGAGCCATGAAAGGGCTTGCATTGATTGTTGCTTTGGCAATTATCGCAGCTGTGGTTCTGGGTGTTTCCTATATTGCCGGCACTTCTGCTGCGCCTCAGGTTCCAAAGGGGAAGGGCTGTGACCTTAATGGGGTTAATGATTGTGTTTTTGGCAGCTTGTGCCCCGGGCTTGAAGGGAAAATTGATGGGCTGGAGGGAACAGCAGATCCCGGTGTTTTTGAAAAGAAACTGCAGAATACTCTGGAGTGGATGAACGCAAAAGCAGCCCAGTGCGAATATAAGGCAAGCGTTTGCGGGACAAGCTTGGCAGCCCTTTATGGAACTGGTGACCCTCAAGAATTGTGTAATGTAAAAGTGCCGGAATGTTTGACAGATGACCAGTGCGGTGAAGGAGAAGCCTGTGTTGAAGGGATGTGCCAGTCCCTGTGCGCCCCTTCTGATGAGGTGTGTGACGGTCTGGACAACGACTGTGATGGCTTGGTTGATGAGGACATCACAATATCATGCTACACGGGCCCGCAAGGCACTCAGGGGGTTGGTGTGTGCGCAGCAGGAACGCGAACTTGCACAAATGGGGCATTTGGGGCCTGTGTGAATCAGGTTCTGCCTTCACAAGAAACATGCAACGGTCTGGACGATGACTGTGACGGCGCTGTAGATGAAAATTTAGGTTCCACTACCTGCGGAACCGGCCAGTGCCAAGTAACGACACTGAATTGTGTGAACGGTCTCCTGCAGGCATGCACACCAGGCAATCCGGGTGCTGAGACTTGTGATAATATTGACAACGATTGTGATGGAGCAGTTGATGAAAACCTTGTAAGCTCATGTTACACAGGTCCCGCAGGCACTCAGGGGGTTGGTGTGTGCGCGGCTGGGACAGTGACCTGTAATAACGGAGCTTTTGGAACCTGCGTGAATCAGGTTCTGCCATCGGCGGAGTTATGCAACGGGCTCGATGACGACTGCGACGGAGTAGTTGATGAAAATACTGATACTAACACTGATCCGAATAACTGCGGCGGGAGCGGTTTGG
>CAYUWT010000019.1:0-2378 GCA_964448625.1 uncultured archaeon | reverse complement strand
CTCCTGCACCGGCGGGGCATGCACAGGTTCATGCAATACAGGATTTTCGGACTGCAATTCAAACAAGCTCACAGATGGCTGCGAAACTGACATCCTGAACAACAATAATAATTGCGGTTTTTGCGGCGTGGCATGTTCTCAGGGATTTAGCTGTGTGAATGGCGTGTGCCAGTAAACGGGCCTCTAATTTTTCTGTCATTGCAAATACATAAATACAGGCGCACAAGTGATAACAATGAAAGCGGATATTCTGGAGATTGCCAAAAGAAGAGGTTTCTTCTGGCAGGCTTCGCACATTCACAGGCCTGTTGCGGGCTTCTATGACTACGGGCCGATAGGGGCCGTGGTCAAAAGGAGGTTTGAGGACTTGTGGAGATCTTTCTTTCTCGCGTTAGACAGCAACTACTACGAGCTTTCCACATCTGTGCTCATGCCCGAGGATGTGTTCAAGGCTTCGGGTCATCTCAAATCTTTTGTGGATCCTGTGTTGAGGTGCGCTAAATGCGGCAATGCGGAGCGTGCTGATCATATAATGGAGGAGCAGCTGAAGGAGAGTTTTGAGGGCTTTACTCCTGAGAAGCTGGCGGAGATAATAAGGAAGCACAAACTCTCCTGCGCAAAATGCGGCGGAAGGCTGGAGGAAATAGGCACGCTCAACATGATGTTCCCTGTGCAGGCGGGAACCGGGAAAGAGGCAAGGACAGCCTATCTTACACCTGAAACCGCGCAAGGGGCTTATGTTAATTTCAAACAGTGTTACGAGGTGCTGAGGAAAAGGCTGCCTTTAGGGCTTGCGATTATAGGCAAAGCCTTCAGGAATGAGATAAGCCCTAGGAATGCCCTGATAAGGATGAGGGAATTTACACAGGCAGAGCTGCAGATATTCCTTGCGCCGGAAATGCTGGAGAGCCATAAGGATTTTGATTCTGCAGAAAATTATGTTCTGCGCTTATTCCCTGCTTCTGAGAGAGGGAAGGGGAAAGTTATTGAAATGAAGGCGAGTGAAGCGGTTGAAAAAATGAAGCTTCCGGAATTCTATGTTTACCACATGGCCATGGTGCAGCAGTTCTATCTGGAGCTGATAAAAATACCAAAGGAGAAATTCAGGTTCAGGGAGCTTGTAGGGGAGGAAAAAGCATTCTACAACAAATATCACTGGGATATTGAGGCTGATATCGAAAGCCTCGGCGGCTGGAAGGAGATTGCAGGCCTGCATTACCGCACAGACCATGATTTGGCAGGCCATCAGAAGGTTTCCGGGCAGAGCATGGAAGCGGATTGGAATGGCAAGAGGTTTATCCCCCATGTGCTGGAGGTCAGCATGGGGGTGGACAGGAATATATATGCTTTGCTAGAGCTGTTCTTTGAGGAGGAAAAGGAGAGGAATGTAATAAGGTTCCCAAAAGCCCTCTCACCGTTCGATGCTGCTGTATTCCCTCTTGTAAACAAAGATGGGATAGACACGCTCGCGGAGAAAATATACAAACAGTTGCATGAGTCGGGGTTAAAGATCTTCTATGATGACAGCGGGAGCATAGGGAGAAGGTACAGGAGGATGGATGAGATAGGCGTGCTGCACTGCATAACGGTCGATTATGATTCGCTGAAGAACAGCGATGTTACTGTCAGGGACAGGGACACAATGAAGCAGGAGAGGGTGAAGATTGGGAAGCTGGTTTCTGTGTTGAAGGGTTTGTGATAGCGCTGCCGGTTTTGAAAGAGGTTTCCGGGTATAGTGATTTCAAAACAAAACTGCACACATCAGCCTCTTGCAGAGGGGGTCAAGCCGGGAGGGGATGTGCGACTCCCAGATAAACAGATAATGCCATGACTGCCGTGATGCGCGCAAAACATAAAAACCTCTCCGCCAAGAATAGCTTGGTCTATGGATTTTCTCGGAGAGGCTGACCCTGAGGTTAAGCAGGCTGTTGAGAATGAAACAAGAAGGGTAAATGAGGGGTTGGAGCTGATACCTTCGGAGAACTTTGCGAGCAGGGCTGTTCTGCAAGCATTGGGCTCTGTGTTCAACAACAAGTATGCTGAGGGCTATCCGGGTAAGAGATATTACGGGGGGAATGAATTCACGGATGTTGTGGAGAGGCTTGCTGTGGAGAGGGCCAAAAAGTTGTTTGGGGCTGAACATGTCAATGTGCAGCCTTATTCAGGCTCGCCTGCGAATCTTGCTGTATATTTTGCGCTGGTAAAGCCCGGGGGAACTGTGATGGGCATGCAGCTTGCGATGGGTGGGCATCTTACGCATGGGCATAAAGTGAACTTTTCGGGAATATTGTACAGGAGCGTGCAGTACGGGGTGGATAAGGAAACGGGTTTGATAGATTATGATGAGGTCAGGAAGCTCGCTAAACAGGAGAAACCGA
>CAYUWT010000018.1:0-10833 GCA_964448625.1 uncultured archaeon | reverse complement strand
ATCAAAGGCATACTTGAAGGTTCGGATTCGCCAAGCGGCAGGTATTTTTCCATCCCGAATGAGCTTACTCTCACCCAGCCTGTGGAGAACTTCACAAAAGACAACAATTTCATCAACGAGGAGCTCAAGGTCTCGATAACCTACGAAAGCGACTGGAGGAAGGCAAAAAGCATACTGAACGGCATAATAGCCAGCGTGACCAAAAAGAACCTCCACAGGCTGAAGGTCAACCTGAACAGGCGCATGTCGCTTATAGACGCCACCATAGACAAGCTCTCTGAGCGCATAGCTAGGGCAAAAACCAAGGAGAGGGAGGAGAAGATAAAGGGCAAGATAACGGTCCTGCAGGAGGAGAAGAAAAGCCTTGCAGAGACGTTCGAGGACATACCGCAGCAGTTCAGGCCGCAGATCCATGTGGAGATGGGGGACTCAGCTATCGTCCTCATAGCGCAGTTTGTCACCCCCTATGACATGGTGAGGAATGTCAAGACCGAAATCAACTCGGCATTCCTCGATGCGGCAAAGAGGGAGAAGAACGTAAGCATAGCTTACCCGCACATGGAGCTTGTCCTCAACAAGAACGGCGCTGCCGAAGAGAAAGAGAGCTACCCTTCAAGCCAGTACAAGACGCTTTACAACTTCCTGCAGATACGGAACATAGACCTGGACGAGCCCGCGGCCAAAAAGCCCCGATAGGGAAACAAATAAATTGATTCCGTGCAATAATACTTATGGAGAGTGAAACCTATTATCCTGACGAGTTCTTCTTCACCAAGGACTTCAGGGGGAGGGAAAACATAGTCATTGCATTGATAATGGAGCACCTGTGCACCCTCTGCACAGATTATACGATAATGAAAAGCAAAGCCGTTCCGGCCACTGTAAAGAGGCTTTCAGCGGAAAAGGCGTTTGAGATAATAAAAGGTGTGAAAGAAGGCATCTATGCAACTGTCCTGCTCTACAGGGGGGACAGGGTCGTGATGCAGCTGGAGCACGCCGGCTGGAAGACTCTCAGGCTGCGCCTCGAGAAAACGGAGTTCATGGATCTCAGGGAATTCCTCGCGTCAAGGGGCCTTCCGAGGACGCTTTTCCTGCCCTCCAACGACCCGGCGGTTGCGCAGAGAAAAGCCGTTATATCCTCCGTGCCGAAATTTTGAGGCAGAGAAGCCCGCCTATTTAAATAACCTGCGCAAAAGCAGATTGAAACTTATGGATTTCGGAATGGCCAGCAGGCTCAAAAGGATTATAAAGCCGGACGGCAGGACCCTGATGCTTGCGGTCGACCACGGCTATTTCATGGGGCCGACAATGGGGCTTGAAAATATAAGGAAAACAATAGACCCGCTGCTGCCATACTGTGATGTGATAATGGCTGCAAGGGGGGCGTTCAGGAACTATATAGACCCTTCAACAGACAAGCCTTTTGTGCTGAGGGTTTCAGGCGGGACCAGCATACTGAGCAGGGAGCTGCTCCGCGAAGGCATTGTATGCTCCATAAAAGATGCGATAAGGCTCAACGCAAGCGGGCTTGCGTTCTCGGTAATGGTGGGCTCTGATTTCGAGCGCGACACACTTCTTGGGCTTTCGAAATTTGTGGACTGGGGTGAGGAATACGGGATACCCGTGCTTGCCGTCACCGCAGTCGGAAAGGAGATGGAAAGGGACGCAAGATATATAAGCCTTGCATGCAGGATAGCCGCAGAGCTTGGAGCGCACATGGTGAAGACCTATTACTGCCAGGATTTTGAAAAGGTGATAGAGACCTGCCCGGTGCCTGTCGTGATAGCCGGAGGGAAGAAGCTGCCTGAGAAGGAGGCATTGGAGATGGCATACAGCGCCATAAAAGCGGGGGCCTCAGGCGTTGACATGGGCCGCAACATCTTCCAGTCGGAAGACCCGGTGGCTATGGTACAGGCTGTGCGCGGAGTAGTCCATGACGGAAAGAATGCTGAAGATGCATACAAACTTTTTGAAAAGCTGAAGGACAAAAAGGGCAATTGAGGGCAGAACTCTGTATGAAAGCGGGGGTTTATTATAACAACAGGGATGTCAGGGCTGAAGAGAGGCCTGTGCCCCGGATAGGGGAGGAAGACATCCTTCTGAAGGTGATGGCAAGCGGGATATGCGGCAGCGATTTGATGGAGTGGTACAGGGTCAAGAAAGCGCCTCTTGTCCTTGGGCATGAAGTGGCTGGAGTTATAGAAAAGACGGGGAAAAATGCAAAAAATTTTAAAAAAGGCGACAAGGTGATGGCCACCCACCATGTCTCCTGCAATGAATGCAACCGCTGTCTCGCAGGCAATCACACCTCATGCGAGCTGCTGCACAAAACCAATTTCGAGCCCGGCGGTTTTGCTGAATATCTCAGGATACCTGCAATAAATATCGAAAAGGGAGGGGTGCTGAAACTGCCTGAGAATGTCTCTTTTGAGGAGGGCACATTCATAGAGCCTCTTGCATGCGTCCTGCGTTCCCACCGGCTTGCAAACCTCACTAAAGGCAGGAGCGTGCTTGTGATAGGGAGCGGTATAGCCGGCCTGCTCCATATAAAGGCTGCAAAAGCCGGAGGCGTTGAAAAGATATTCGCAACGGATATAAGCGGGTACAGACTGGAATATGCCAAGAAGTTCGGGGCTGATGCGGTTTTCAGCTCAAATGGCTTCTCCCCTGAAAAATTAAAGGGAGAAAATAATGGCGCTCTTGCAGATATAGTAATCCTCTGCACAGGGGCTTCCCCTGCGGTGGCGCAGGCATTTGAGTGCGTTGAACCCGGAGGCATAGTTGTACTCTTTGCCATACCCCGCCCGGAGGATAGTGTCCCTTTCCCCTATTTTAATTTGTGGAAAACCTCAATCGCTATAATAAGCTCATATGCCGCCTCGCCTTCAGACCTGAAAGAATCCCTGAAAATGATGGCAGACAGCAAAATAGCAGTAGGGGATATGATAACCCACAGACTGCCCCTTGAAAGGATAGGGGAGGGATTCAGGCTTGCTGCAGGCGCAGGCAATGCGCTCAAAATAATAATCACACCCCATCCAGCATGAACCTCTGCCCGAGAGCTTTGAACAATAAAACGAACTCTTTTTAAGCAAAAGGAAAAAAGTAAGATATGAGGCTGTTTTTCATCTTCCCCATAATAATTCTCCTTGCAAGCACATATGCAGGCTATGTTTACGCAGTTGGCGGAGGCGGCGGAAATGGCGGTTCCGGCGGAAGCAGTGGCGGGAGCTCAGGAGGCGACGCAGGCGGCAGTAGCGGTGGAGGGGGAGGAGGCGGCTCTGAGCCAGGCATTTCGCAGATAAGCTGCATTGACACAGGCGGCGTTGCTCTCACCCTCATCCCAAGGCATGAGTTCAATTTCACAAGGCTGAAAGACGGGCTCAGATTCGGGGTTTCAGGCTCATGGGATGGCGATGATTTCCAGTCTGAAGATGCTGTCTTTACGGAACCGGGTCTGTATGAATTTTCCAGCGCATTGGGGCTGAAGCAGAACTTCACCTGCCCGGGGTTCAGGTTCAGCTGCAGAATAGTAGAGCTGAATGCCCTTTCATGCCGGAAGAACGAATCAGGAATCTTTGCAAGGTTCAGGATGGTGAATGATGATGTCACAGACAACCTCAAGGTCTCCTTCCGCCTTTCAGGCAGAAAGGTTGTAAGCAGATCAGCGAAATCATACAGCCTTGAGATGAAGGGGATGGTAATATCAAGGGAGGGCCCTGCAGTTTACACCGTGTTTGTCCCCGCGGGGATAAGCCCGCTTGAATTTGAGGTTCTCCATGAGCTTTGCATCGGGAAAAATTATGTCTACTCCAAAGTGGTCTGCACTGAAGGTGAGAGAGCAGAAGAGGTGAAAGCGGAATCAGGAAAAGAGCTGAAGTGCGGGGGCTACATGAGCCTGCGGGACAGGATTGCCTGCAGGCTAGGCCTCAGGGACGAGCAGCGCAATGAATATGAGAATTTTTACCCTGAGGAGTGCAAATCCGGCGCTGTAAACTCCACGGAGTGCCTTGAAACATACCAGAGCGTGCAGAAATGCTGGTCGTTCCCCAACGGGGAGAGCAGGATAAACTGCGTGAAACGCGAGATAAAGCTTGGGGATTTGAGTGCAGGGAGGGAAGCCTGCCTTGGCCTGCAGGGAACTGAAAGGGCTTCCTGTTTCAAAGGATTCAATAAAAAAATATACTCCCTTGTGAAATTCAGGCTTTACAACCTCGAGGAGGAGGCTGAAAGGCTTGCGGAAAGGGGCCTCATAGACAAAAACGCTTTGACTGATTTTGTTGTGAATATGGAACTGAAGAAGCAGGCCTTCAATAACGCAAAATCGAAGGAAGAGAGGAAGATGGCAATACTTGAAGCCAGAGGTGAATGGAAAAGCCTTGCAGACAAAATAAAGAAGGGGGCGGAATGAAAACAAAGGTTTTGCTGCCTGCGCTTGTAATTCTGGTTGCCCTCATAAGCGGCTGCGTGCAGCAGTCACCCCAGCCGGCAGGTGTTGAGCGGAACGAAAGCGTAACAGAGAGCGTGGGTGGGCAGATCCCAGATTATCTTGATGACGCGCTGGCAGAGCTGGAGCTTACCGAAGACGTTGCAGAATCTTCTGTGAGGGAATTCAGCATAATAGCAAGGCAGTGGGAGTTCCAGCCGGACACGATAGAAGTGAAAAAGGGGGACAATGTAACCCTCCATGTGAAAAGCGTTGATGTCACGCACGGGATTTACATACCTGACCTTGCCATTAATGCAAACCTCGAACCTAATGAAACGGTTGACATAAGCTTTGTGGCGGAAAATCCCGGGACCTATGAGTTCATATGCAGCGTATGGTGCGGCTCCGGCCATGAGCACATGAAGGGGAAGATTATTATAAAATAGCGGCCATATTGAACTATGGCCATGCAGGACTGGAACCACTTCATAAGGCCGAACCTCTGGGCGTTTTTTCTTGGAGTTTATTTCATAGGCATCCTCTCTTCCGGCAATCTTTACAATTTCCCCTATTTTGCAGGAGCTGTGGTTGCAATATTGCTGTGCACAGCCTCTATAACGGTAAACCATTACTTTGATTATGAAAACGATAAAAAGAGCAGCCAGCTCTACAGGTTCCCTGTGGCAGCAGGAAAAATATCAAGGAGGTTTGCAGCCGCTTTCAGCGCTGTTATCATGGTTTTATCAATCCTTCTCGCCTATCTTTTCCTTGACAGCCTTTCGCTCTACCTTGCATTGTTTGCGAATTTCATGGTACTCTCCTATTCGGCTCCTCCCTTCAGGATAAAAGAGGTGCCTTATTTCGAGACCTTCTGGAGCGGCGTCGGCTATGGCTGGGTCCCTTATTATCTTGCTCTTTTCATCTCCGGCCAGGCAATCACTGTTAACCACCATCTTCTCGGTTTAATCCCCTTCTTCATAGCGGCGAGCGGTCACATACTGCTGCAGGTGAGGGACATAAATGACGACAGGGGCGCAATGGTTGAAACAACCTCCACAAAGCTCGGCTTCGAGAAAATGAAAAACGTGTCAAAATACATGGTACTCGCAGCGGGAATAACCATGATCTATCTCATTTTGGCCGGCTTCCTCTCATTCTTCGCATGGTTTTCAATACCTGCGGGGGTTTTCATAGGGCTGGAGCACAGGAGGATGAAGGGAAACGCTGAAAAAAGCTACCGCAGGCTGCAGATTGTATACATCCTTGATGGGCTGTTTTTCATGCTTTCTGTAGCACGCTTTTAGCTGCAAACCCAAAAATAATCTTTTTATTCCTTGCAATGACAGCATTTTTATGAAATACGGACAACCAGCCAGATTTAGGCCTCTATTAGGGTTGGCAAAGCAGATACGGGAAAACTATGCTGTTCTATATGCTGAATTTCAGGAAGACATAAGATTCGGCTTGTGCCAAACAGAAGATGCTGACCAGCATCGAAAAATTGTTTTGAGAATAATTTACGCTCATCTGTGCAATAGGAATACACTTCATATAGGTGAACCGGAGGCGCAAAAAGCATATACAGAGGCTATGACTGTTTTGGAAAAATCATATGTTTCTCCAGAAGATGTGCAATATGTCAAGGCAGCATTTAGATTAGCAGGTCTTAAACCTGAATGGCTGGAAGCGGAGAAACAGCACCATGATGGATCTTGGCTAGCTGAGTATTACATTGATTCCCTTGTTTTAGGAGAAAATGGACACAGAAGGCGGGAGGCGGCTATAAATATTGGCCATGAATATGAAAGGGTAGATAATGATTTGCAGCGTGAAATTATTTCGGCACTGCGCTATACAGAAAAATATGACATAGTGCCTAAAGTCCGAAAAGCTGCTGAGCAATCGCTTCTGCAAATCAGAAAAACAGAACAAGAGAGAATAGAGGAAGAAGCTGTCCGGCATGGATAAGTTTCTTTCCTCAGGCCTTCCTGAGCCGGCAATCGCATTCTTAAATTTTTCCTCCAACAACTACGCATGAGCCAAAGCGAAAGCGTTTCAAAGACAACGGACTCTTTCCCTGAAGAAGACATACCGGTTGTTCTCAAAAAACTGGAAAAAGAGGCCACTGCCCGTTATCTTTCAAGGCTCGAGACAGCTCTCCACGAAGGCCCCAAGTTGGGTGATTTCTACGTCTTCAAAAACACCCGCTTTTATATAGGCAGCATTCCTCAGGAAGATAAAGAAAGGCGCGAGTTCAGGATATCTGTTCTTGAGAAGCCTCTCTATTACCTTGACAGTGTCAATTTCGGCGTGACACAGGATGTGGAAGATGGCATGCTTGAAATGTTTAAGGCAGCCGCCGAGCCTGCTGGCAGGGCGAAATTCGTTGAAATAGGCAGGAAAGAAAGGATGATTTACGGAATTGTCTGCTTTGACCCGCCTCTCGAGCCTTCCAGAGAGTCTTATTATGCCGCTGTAAAAGCTGCAATACCCGGCACATGGGATCCTCTAAGGAATGAAGGCAAGGATTTGGTCAGCACAGGAAGCTGCAACCCCTCAGTCCTCAATGCCGTAACGCTCCATTTCCCGGAGCAGATATGGTCTCCTCAAAAAGATGTGATTTTTTATCCTGTGGATCCTGAAAATCCGGATTTGCCTGTCAATTCAGCCATATATAGCATGCACATAGACAGGAAAGGCGGGAAGGTCATAGCCTACATCACAACAGCAAACAGAGAAGTGTGCGAAAACCACTATTTCCGCGTGGAGCTGAGGGAAAGGATATAACACTTCCCAAAATAATCTAACCATGCCCCGCATAATAATGCACGCTGACCTGGACTATTTCTACGCGCAGTGCGAGGTTTTGAGAAAACCCGGGCTGAAGGGGAAGCCTGTGGTGATATGCGTTTACTCGGGAAGGAGCGGAGACAGCGGGGCTGTCGGGACTGCAAGCTATGAGGCGAGAAAGCTCGGGATAAAGTCAGGCATTCCGATAAGCGCTGCAAAGAGCCTTGCTGAAAAAGACAAGAACACCGCTTTCCTTCCTGTGGATATGGAATATTACCGCTCGGTGTCGGAGAGGGTGATGGAAATTCTGGAAGCTCATGCGGATTCTTTCGAGCAGGTGAGCGTTGATGAGGCGTATCTTGATGTCTCATCCTCAGGGAGCTTTGCATCTGCTGCGGAATTGGCAGAGGAGATAAAAAAAGAAATATCGAAAAAAGAAAGCCTTACATGCTCCATAGGGATAGGCCCCAACAAGCTGGTTGCGAAGATGGCGGCAGGCGTGAATAAACCCGATGGGCTTTTCTCCGTGGAGCCCGGAGATGTTAAGGATTTTCTTTCACCCCTTCATGTTAAGGAGCTGTTCACTGTGGGCCCGAAAACAGAGGAGGCGCTTTCTAAGCCGGGGATAAAAACGATAGGGCAACTTGCAGCATTTGACATATCGAAACTCAAAGAATTGCTGGGAGAAAAGAAGGCTGAACAGCTGCACCACTTTGCGAGCGGGATTGATGAGAGGCCTGTAGAGCAGGGCGAGAGGCAGCAGATATCAAAGCTCGGGACGCTGCCCGAGAACACGAGGGAGCTGCAAAAGATATCGGAGTTCATAGATTTTTTGTGCGCAGACCTCGATAAAAGGATAAACAGGTCAGGCGTCGCGTTCAGGAATGTTTCATTCATCGCCATAGCAACAGACCTGTCACTGTCCACAAGGAGCAGAACATTAAAAGATTTTACTGATAGCATGCGGACAGCAGCAGAGGAAGCCAAAAATCTCGCACGGGAATTCCTTGAGGGCAACCCCAAAATAATCCTCAGAAGGGCAGGGATAAGGGTGGCTGATTTGAAAAAGAAAATGGTTTCAGACAATGCTAAAAAGCAGAAGTCCCTTTCCGACTTTGGCCGCTAGCCCTCAACGTTTACCGCGCCGAAGAACTTTGGATTCAGGTGGTCGTGGTATTTCCATGAGCCGACTTCATTGAATGTGAAGCTCCACTCTCCTCCGGGAGGTATGGCTGCGCACGCATCGAATATCCCTTCCTGCTCCGGAGTGTTGCACTTTGCTATATCGGAGCCCGGGTAAGCTGTATGCGTGGGGTGGAATGCGGAGGCAGGCCATGTTGGAGCTGAGGCCTTGTTTACCCATGTCACCGTCTCGCCTCGCTTTATCGTTATGGTTTGCGGGGAATAGCCCTGGTCCGTGAATTCAACGGTGGCGCCGCCGGTTTCTGCGGGGGTTCCTGTCTCCCCGCTGCCTGCGGGAGGCGTGGCGGAAGGCTGATATTGGCTGACGCAGCCGCTTACAATAATTACAGCAAGCAAAGGAAGTATGGGCAATATTTTTTCCATAAGGAATAATGGGATATGTTGTATATAAAGTTAGTGCAGCTTCCGGCAGAGCCTCTCAATCCTGTCCATACCCGCCTCTATTTTCTTCATGCCTGTCGCATAGCTCAGCCTTATGTGCCCTTCCCCGTGGTAGCCGAACTCGATGCCGGGCACGACAGCCACTTTCGCCTTCTCAAGAAGCAGGCGGGAAAACGCAAGTGAGTTCCTTCTGAATGGCCTTATGCCCGGGAACACATAGAATGCGCCTTTGGGGGAATTACATTCGAAACCGGTTGCTTCAAGCCTCTTGAGGATATAAACCCTCCTCCTGTTATACTCCGCAATAATCCTGTCGATATATTTCCTGCTCCTCTCTTTCAGAGCCTCAATGCACGCAATCTGCCCCACAGTGGGCGCGGATATGGTAGTGAACACATGCAGTTTCCTCATCGCGTTTATGATATCCTCCCTCCCCGCAGCATAGCCAACCCTGAAGCCCTGCACGCCGTATGTTTTGGAAAAGGTGAAGAGGGTTATCACCCTGTCTTCCATCCCGTTGAGGCTGCCTATGGAAACGTGCCTTGCGTTTTCATAAACATACTCCTCATACGCCTCGTCGCTTACCACAAGCAGGTCGTTCTCAACCGCAAAGCCTGCCACCTCTTCCAGCTTCTTTTTCGGGAAGACCGCCCCGGTGGGGTTGGAAGGCGTGTTTATTATCATTATCTTTGTCTTCTCCCTCACCAGCATATCACCTACATGCTCCATGCTGGGCTCAAAGGTTTCAGGGTCAAGGTGGTAGTGAAGCGGGCTGCCGTTTAGTATTTCAATCGCCGGCTTGTATGCAAGGAATCCCGGATCGGGGTAAAGCACCCCTTCACCCGGATCAATGCATGAGAGCATAGCAAGCAGTATGCCTTCGGTGGAGCCGCTTGTCACTATTATGTTTTCCTCCTTCGCCTCTATGCCGTTTTCTTTTTTCACTTTCCGTATTATCGCCTCTATCAGCTCCTTCCTTCCTGAAACAGGAGAGTAGTTTGTCTTCCCCTCCGCAATGGCCCTTTTTGCTGCTGCCATCACATTGGGTGGCGGGGCAAAGTCAGGCTCTCCGGGCCCGAGAGAAATCACGCTCTTGTCCTCCTCCGCTATCTGTATAAGCCTCCCTATTGTGGAAACAGGCAATTCTTTTTCCCGCTTCGCAACGATATCGCGGAGCATTGGTTGATATTTGCACGCGGCGGAATAAAAACGAACCCTGCCTCTCAAAGCAGGTTTTAACGCTCATAGGGCAACAGTGTAGCACACCCCCCTCGCAACTTTAGGGGAGCCAAAAATCCATGCCCCATCGGACATGAACACACATGAGGATGGATTCTCATAAAGCTAACCAAAATTACCCTGCGCCGAGCAACTCCTTGAGCTTCTTCACAAACTCCTGAGCCTTCTCCATCATCACCGTTACTTGCTCTTCATCAGGCTCAGGATAGACCTCATAGTCGCTCGCCTGCCGAAGGGAAAAAGCCCTTTGCAGGGCTTTGCCAAGTTGGCGATCGAACTCGTCGGTCTTGATGTACGCCTCGCCGAATTTCTGGATGATTCCACGGTGACTCTTCGCTTTTATGCCCTTTTTATGCAGGGCTGCCGCAGCCGCGTGAAACATCGCGTAATAGGCGCGATCCGCTGCAGAACGCAGATCCCCATCCTTTACGTTCAGTTTAGCAGTGTTGAGAAATCTATAGGCTAACCTGAAGCGCTCTTCGATAACTCCGGAATCGCTCTTCGCCATATACAGCCCTCCCCTCGCGCACTACTTCACGCAGCAGAGGCTCGCCGCGGGCGAAATAGTCCCGGAATTCCTCCGGCGTGTACAGGATGAGCGTGGTTAGCGTCCCGTATTCGAGGTCTATCTCGAAGGCAATATCGAAGGCTTTGTCGTAGATTGCCTTCTTGCGCGGGCTGATAATGAGCACATCGATGTCGCTATCCGTATCGGCTTCCTTACGGGCAACTGAACCGTACACCACGATAGCCTCCAGGTCATCGCCCAATTCTGCTACAAGCCGATCCCG
>CAYUWT010000017.1:0-11013 GCA_964448625.1 uncultured archaeon | reverse complement strand
TGAAGGCTGATTTGGGCATCTGAAGATGCACGCGCGGGTTGCTTTAAAGCATTTAAATCAATCCGGAGTAGAATATCTACTATGCTCAAGTATGCTTTCAACCCGAGCCCGAAGAAAAGCGCAAAGGTGTATGGAAGGAGCCTGGATATCTCTCCTAAAGATGCGGTGGAGGTGTGCAGGGCGATTAACCGCAGGCATCTGTCCAAAGGGGAGGGCCTGCTGGAAGGGCTTGTGAAGGGCAGGAAAGACATAAACGGGAAATATTACACGAAGAGCGCAAGGCAGATACTTGAGCTGCTGAAATCGGCCAGGAGCAATGCGGAGTTCAAAGGCCTCGAGGAGGATAAGCTGCACATTTACGCGTCTGCACATAAGGGTTTCAGCATGTCTACGGGGAGGAGGGACCAGGTCAGGGGGCAGAAACGCCTCTATACCCATGTGCAGCTGGTTCTGGTAGAGAGATAATGCTGAAGACATTCTTCATTTCGCAGAGCATAAAGTCGCTGGAAATAGACCGCTTCATAAGGCAGCAGTTCCCTGCGGGCGATTATTCGGAAATCGAGATACAGAACACCCCGCTTGGAACCAAGATTGTCATTTACACGAACAAGCCGGGGAAGATTATAGGGAAGGGCGGGTTCAACATTGACAGAATAACGGAAACCTCGAGGGTCAAGTTCAGCCTCGAGAACCCCCAGATAGATGTGAAGGAGGTCAAGAACCCGAACCTTGATGCGAAGATTGTCGCCAAGCAGATCAAGTCTGCAATAGAGAAGGGCTACAATTACAAGAAGATAGGGAACCTTACGCTCAGAAGGGTGATGGATTCAGGAGCGATGGGGGCGGAGATAGTGATATCGGGCAAGATAGGGGGCTCAAAGGCAAACACCGGGAAGTTCATAGAGGGGCACATAATACACAGCGGGGACATGCTCAACTACCTCGATGATGAGGCCTTTGAGGCGGCTTACACAAGACCGGGAGTTGTAGGCATAAGGGTAAGGATAATGGAGACTGCAAAGGACATTACAGGCCGGATTATGAGGAAAGGGTATCAAACGGCTGCGCCCCCTGTTGAGGAAATAATAGAGAAAGATATCAAACCAGAGACGGAAGAGATTGCAGAGCCCAAAGCCGCGGAAGAGAAGGCCAAGAAGGAGGAGCCCAAGGCTGCAGAGGGGAAGCCTAAGGCGAAGAAAGAAAAGAAGGCGCGGGCAAAAAAGAAGAAAGAGGCCAAAAAGAAGGGCGAGGCAAATATTTAAATATGGAAGAGTTATTCTCAACATGGCGATACTGAGGGTTTCTGATATCCGCAAGATGTCTGCGAAGGATATCAGGAAGAGATTTGATGAGCTTTCCATTGAGCTTGCGAAGGAGAGGGGGAACATAAGATTAGGCTCAAGCGTAAGGTCTCCCGGCAGGCTGAGGGAGCTCCGCAAGACAATCGCAAGAATAAAAACGATACAAGGGGAAACAAAATAATGCTCTGGTTTTCTGCGCGCATGAAAGGCACCGCCGGGAGAAAGGCAAGGGGCTTGTGTGTGCACTCTTCATTTAGCTGTGCGGAGGCAGGATGGACATCTGTCCCAAATGCGGGCTGAGCAAAGAATTGTGCGCATGCGAGGCGCTTGAGAGGGAGCGCGAAGTGATTAATGTCTCGCTGAACGCGAAGCGGTACGGAAAGATTGTCACAGAGGTAAGGGGGATAACGGATACGGAGCAGGCCAAGAAAACCCTCAAGGAACTAAAGAGCATGCTTGCATGCGGCGGGACCCTTAAAGAGGGGGTCATAGAGCTTCAGGGCAACCATTCCCACAAGATAAAGCAGATTCTGGTGAAGCTTGGGTTCAACGGGGAGCAGATCGAGGTCAGGTAGCCACCTGGAATTATCTTTTCAGTACGTTTCTATCCTCAGCCCAGGAATGCGGGAAAAGTGCCTCACATTCCTCGTGAGTATCGCCTCCCCTCTGGACAACGCTATGCCGGCTATCATTGAATCGACAGGGTCCAATCTCTCCCCTTTTGATGACAGCCTGCCATCTATCTCGCCCCCGGTCTCAGCCCCCTTGGTATCAAGGCTCCACACAACAAGGTTCGACAGCGTTTGCATTATCCTTCCCTTCTCCAGCCGGGGTATGCTTGAGCGGCTGACTCCTGAATAAAGCTCGAAAAGGGAGGGCGTCGTTATCGCCTGCGTCTCGCCACTTGAGATCAGTTCTCTCAGCCTCCTGACGGCATTTTCCTCCCTGCGCATAACGTCTATTATAAAGCCCGTGTCAAGAATCATTGAGCTCCCCGGCAGTCCTGTCAATGCGCTTTCTCATCGCCCTCCGCCTCTCCCGTATGGCTTTGCTGACTTCAGCCGCTTCCTTTTCGGAGATGGCGCCGACTATGTCCAGCAGGCTTGCCTTGCCTGTGAGATTCATAATCACGTCGCTGAAGCTTTCGTTCGGCCCTTTCTTAGAGGCCAGCCTTTCATAAGCCTCTTTCGTAACAGTAAGGGTCTTGACCATGTTCAAGTATGTTTAATATGTGTTTAAATATGTTTAACCTTTCTTTTCACAAAAGAAACGTTAACGAAAGAAAACTTCTTGATTGCAATTAAATAGGTTTATTTCTCCTGAAAACATTTTTGTATGCGGAAGTTTTAGCGACATAATAGAATTGCAGGACTGGAATTTATTCGTTTACTTTCTGTTTTATCGCCTCAAGTGTTTCTTTATGTTTAAGAAGAGCTGTATACTCATTCGGCGGAACTATAACACCGCTTTTCGTCTCCGCCTCGCTCCGCTCGGCGATGCTACTCACCGCGAACGAGCCGATATTCGGGATCCTGAACCACGGCTCACTGTCGAAGTTGACGCAGAGAGGACCGCTGAGGACGTTGGAGTTGGAAAGCACGGCCCTTAGACCTTTTCCGCCCCAGTATAATCTTGAGATTTCATTTTTTGCCTCCTGTTCGGTGAAGCCGGCTTTCATGAAGCTTTTGATTGCAACACCGATATCAGGCGTGGTTTCGTCGGGAAGGCCAAGCCAGTTATACGCATCCGCCTGAATCCTGTAAATGATAAAGCTTCCCCCTCCTTCGGGCAGCCAAATATTGTGTTTGGTTGTTTTTCCCGGAATTTCTATTACTTCATATCCACCGCTCCTATTTTTCTCAAAACCACCGGTGTTCTCATAAAATATCGCTGCGACATACTCGCCCGGAGGCTTTGCATTGCCCTTTATTGTTGCTGAAGAACCCAGTATTTCTATAGCATTGCTGTGGCATGTCCCTGCATAATTTTTGCCCTGCCTTCTTTGCTGAGCGTCGGCATAAACAGCCTTAGCTGCCATTTTTGCACCCTCAGGCTGGCTTTCTGCATCTTCAACTCCTCTCTGCAAGTCCCTGCCAAGAATATAAAGACCAGTCTTTTTGGAAAGCGTGCCTGCTTTTCCTGCAATCTCTGCAAACCTTTCCCCAAAGTTAGCATAAAGAGACTCTTCCAGACCAAAGCCTCCCCTGCCCAAACCCCTGTAATTGAAAACATCTTCGACAATCACAGTGGTCGTTGTTGCAACCATGCTCATATATTCGGGCAAAGCTTTATAAATCTTTCTATTTTGTCACTTGTGAAGGGTTAATGTACCATATTCCTCATTACGCCTGAAAAGCCCATAAGCCCGCTTGGCTCGGGCAAGCCCGCTCTTATGGTTTTTGCTCTTTTCTGCCGGGGACTGGAGACCGCAGACTTCCGCGATTCAAACCTGAGCTGTGACACGGGAGGAAAGCATACTTTTACATACTAAAGCTAAATAAACCAATGATAACACCCCAGAACATCCTCCGCCATGAGCTCATCGGGCTCACGGCAAAAATCAGGAAGGCAAGCGACAAGGGGCTGGAGGGCAGGGAAGGCGAGGTGTTCGATGAGACAAGGAACATGCTTACAATAAAGGCTGGGGGGAAGTTTGTCAATGTGCCCAAAAAGGGGGGTGTTTTCCTTTTCAGGCTCGCTGAAAGATGGGTTGAAATTGACGGGAACGCGATAATAGCCCGGCCTGAAGACAGGGTGAAGAAAAAATTTGGGTGAAGGGTTCGGATTCCGTTTTTATATAAGCTTAAATACCAAGATTGTGGTATAATTTAAAATCAAAATTTGTGCCAACCATGAAAACCAATATCGGCTTGAATATAGCGGCCCCAAAAGGCAGGTGCAATGATACGAAGTGCGCGTGGCACGGCTCACTGCCTATACGGGGGAAGGTGTTCACCGGAAGGGTGAGGAGCGCAAAGGCGCACCATACAGCCATAATCGAATTCGGCTACATGCACTACCATCCCAAGTATGAGAGGTATGAGAGGCGGAACAGTAGGATAGCAGCTCACAACCCTGAATGCATAAAGGCGAAGGAAGGCGATACTGTGGTTATAGCTGAATGCAGGCCGCTCTCGAGGACAAAGAAGTTCGTTGTTGTGAGGGTTGAAAAAGATTACCCGAACATTAATATTCGGGAAGTTGAGAGGAAGAAAAGATGAAAGCTATATCCGGAAGGCCGGTAAAAGCTTTGAAAAAGAAGACAAGGCTGGTCTGCGCTGACAACAGCGGCCCAAAAATGCTCGAGATAATAGCCGTAAGGGGATACAAAGGCAAGAGGCGCACGATGCCGACATGCGGCGTGGCAAGCGCCATATTCTGCAGGCAGTACAGGGGGGATGAAAAGACAGCCCACCAGGTGCACAGGGCGATAGTCATAAGGCAGAAGAAGGAATACAGGAGGGCCAGCGGAATGCGCATCTCATTTGAGGACAATGCGGCTATAGTGGTTGATGAGAAGTTCATGCCCAAAGGCACGCTTATCAAGGGCCCGGTGGCAAGGGAAGTGATAGAGCGCTTCCCTCCTGTGGCCAAGATAGCAAGCGTTATAGTTTAGCTCTCAGCCAAGGCTGCGGGGCCAACTATTGCCCACAGCTAAAGCTGCGGGAAATTGGGTGTTCTTTTGAAAAGGGTGAAGTGCGCAAGGTGCGGGCAGGTTTGTAAAATAGGCACAATAGATATAGGGGAGCTTAAAGGCCTCAGGAACTACACCTGCCCGGAGTGCGGAACCCTTTATTTTTACGACAGGGACAGCCTTATAATAGACACGGTTATGGATGAGGCAGGAAAAGGGAACAGGGAGGGTGGCATAGAGTATGATTAAGTACGAGGATTTTGCAAAGCTGGAGCTGAAAATAGCAAGGATTGAGAAGGCTGAAAGGGTTGCAGGCGCGGATAAATTGCTCAAGCTCACGCTTGATATGGGAAGCGAGAAAAGGACAGTGGCTGCGGGCATAGCGGAGGTTTACAAGCCGGAAGAGCTGGAGGGGAAGCTGGTCCCCATGGTCGCGAACCTCGAGCCGAGAACTATAAGGGGGATAGAGAGCAAAGGGATGATACTTGCAGCGGATTGTGATAACAGCCCTGTGCTGCTCCACCCGGACAGGGATGTGCCAGCGGGGAGCAGGGTTAGATGAGCTGTTTCCTTGAAAAAGTCTGAATTGATAGGAGTATAAAACCGAAGGCATTTTTTAAACATATAAACCCAAAGTAGATAGATTATTGCTATGAAGCAGGAATGGTCACGCGAGTGGGTTTCGAGCAGCCAGCCGCGCAAGCAGCGCAAATATGTTTACAATGCCCCGCCTCATGTGAAGCGGAAGTTTTTAAGTGCAAGGCTGAGCAAAGAGCTTACGCAGAGATATAAGAGGAGAAGTCTTGCTGTGAGAAGCGGGGATATGGTTGAGATTATGCGCGGAACAGATAGGGGGCTGCGCGGGAAGGTGGAAAAGGTTAATCTGAAAGCCGGGAAGGTTTATGTTGCAGGGATAACGGTGAAGAAGGTGGACGGCAGCACTGCGCTGAAACCGGTGCAGCCGAGCAATGTGAGGCTCGTCGACCTCAAGGTTGATGACAAGATGAGGGCAAAGGCCCTCAGCAAGAAACTTATACACCCGGCAAAAGAGAAGGAAGGTGGCAGGTGATGGCCCAGCATATCAAGCGTTTGCTAACTCCTCATTTCTGGAAGATTCCCAAGAAAGGGCTGCAGTTTGCTGTTTCCCCGAGACCCGGCCCGCATCCGGCCAGGGCATGCATACCCCTCGGGATAGCTGTGAGGGATATCCTGAAGCTTGCTGAAACAGGGAGAGAGGTCAGGCGCCTTCTCTCTGCAGGGGAGGTGCTGGTGGACAGGAAAAAGAGAACAGACCAGAAGCTTCCCGTGGGGCTTTTCGATGTGGTGGAGTTCCCAAAGGCAAACAAGCATTACAGGGTCGTGCCTTCGTTGGAAGGGCTTGAGCTTAAGGAGATAAAGGAAAGCGAAGCGGCGTGGAAGCTGTGCCAGATAAGGGGCAAAACCACGGGGAAGGGCATGGTGCAGCTGAACCTCCATGACGGGAGGTGCATACTTGTCAATGAGGGCGAAGCGAAGAGATACAAGGTTTCGGATACGCTGAAGATAAGCCTTCCCGGACAGAAGATAGAGGACCACATGCCTTTCAGGAAGGGCGCAAAGGCTGTGATATTTGCGGGAAAGAACACAGGCATGGAGGGCGCAATAAAGGAGATAGCGGAGCGCAAGACCATGCTTGAGAAGAGCTCCGTGGTCATATCAGCTGAAGGGAAGGAGATAAGGACCATAAAGGATTATGTAATGGCAACGGGCCACATGGCAGGGAAGTGAGCTTATGAATGAAAACCCCATGAGAAGGATAAGGATTGAAAAAATAACACTAAACATAGGCGCAGGGCCGCATCCCGAGGACATACCCAAGGCAAAGAAGATACTTGAAACCATATCCAAAAGGAAGGTTGTTGTCACAAGAACGCGCAAAAGAACCACCTTCAATGTTCCCAAGGGCAAGGAAATCGGGGTCATGGTCACGCTGAGGGGGAGGGACGCGCTTGAGACACTCAAGCTGCTGCTTGCTTCAAAGGACAGCAAATTGTCAGCACAGAGCTTCGACTCAACGGGCAATTTTTCTTTCGGAGTCGCGGAATACATCAATATCCCGGGAATAAAATACGACCCTGCGATAGGCATTATGGGCCTCGATGTTGCGGTGACCCTTGAGAGGCCGGGGTACAGTATAAAGAGGAGGAGAATAAAGGCAAAGGCTGTAGGAAAAAGGCATCGGATAACAAAGGAAGAGGCCATGGGTTTTGCGGGCAGCCAGCTGGGCGTGGCGGTTGAAAGCTGATTATGGAACTTGACAAGTTTCTCGATTTCTGGAGGCATGCGGATACGCTGAAAAGGATGCCCCGAGCCGGGTGGGCAAGGAGGGATGTCAGGAATCCGGAAACAATCGGGGCGCATTCATTCGGAACAGCGCTGCTTGCAATGCTGCTCTGCAGGGCTGAAAAGGCTGATGTGGACATGGGGAAGGCGCTGAAGATGGCGCTGGTTCATGACCTGGCTGAGGCGGTCACAGGGGACATAACGCATTATGACCCCGGATATGACAAAAAGGATAAAATGGAAAGGGAAGCCCTTCTGAAGATGGCCGCCAATCTTGAGCCTGAGGCAGCGGGAGAGATAATTAAACTGAACGAGGAATTTATGGAGGGTAAGACAGAAGAGGCAAAGCTTGTGAAGCGGGCTGACAAGCTTGACATGTTTTTGACCGCGCATTTCTATGAGAAGGAAGGCTATGATATGGGGGGCTTCTATCTTGAGAAAAATGCACGCTACAACACATACCCTTTCACAACTGAGTTTACAAGAGGCATGATGGCCTTTCTGAAGTCAAAAAGGGAGGCGGGGGCTATATAAATAAACCTTTTCCAAATGAACATGATAAAGGGTTTAAAGGATGCAGTGGGGTTATGAGCTTTGAGCGTGTCAAAAAGCAGCTGGAAGGGAAGAAAAAACTCAGGCGGTTCATGAGGTTTTCCACTCCCCTGAAGAGGAAGTTCGGAAGGGGGAGCAGGGCCTGCAGAATATGCGGGAGGCATGACGGGGTGATAAACAAGTACGGCCTGCTTTACTGCAGGCAGTGCTTCCGCGAGAACGCGCGCAATCTGGGATTCAAGAAATATAACTGACTATGAAACACAACCTGCTGGCTGACGTGTTCAGCACAATCAAGAATGCGGAGAAGATAGGCAGGCAGCAGTGCATAGTCAAATCAAGCAGTCTTGCGAAGGCCGTCCTGGACATAATGAAGAAGCACGAATACATTGAAGGATATGAGTCTGCGGGGGAGGCAAGAGGGGGAAGCATAAGGGTGAAGCTGAAAAAAAGGATAAACGACTGCAATATAATAACCCCCCGTTTCAATGTCAGGGTGAAGGATTTTACCGAATATGAAAAGCGTTTTCTGCCGGCCTTCAACATAGGGGTTCTGCTTCTTACGACCTCCAAAGGCGTAATGGACCACAAGCAGGCTAAAGCTGAAGGGATGGGGGGCAGACTTCTGGGATACGTTTACTGAGGATATATGGCACGCAAAAAAGCTGGGAAGGGGAAAGAGGCTGAAACGAAAGCAAAGGCGGCTCAGGAAAGGAAAGCCAAGAAGCCGGAGACAAAGAAACCGGCGGAGAAAAGCGCTGCAGCTGAACAAAAGCAGGCGCGCTCAAGGAGGCAGCTTGTTACGCTTATCGCTACCGGCCTCAAGGGTGACAAGGCCTTCCTCGGGGCGCGGCAGGCGATAAAGCTCATGAAGCGCAACGCTTTAAGCGAAGTTGTGTATTCAACCAATATACCGGAACAGCTTCTCAAGGATTTAAGCTATTATGCCAAATTATCAACCGTTATTCTCACGAGGTTTGACGGGGATTCCCGCTCTCTTGGAGAGCTCTGCGGAAGGCCCTTCAACGTTCTCGTGGTCGGGATTGCAAAATGAATGTGAAACTGCACACAGAGGCTATAAGGAACATGGCGGTTTTCATTAAATATACGGGTGTGCAGCCGAAGGACTGCATAGACCAGGGGGAATATATCTATTTTGTCGTTGATGGGGAACGCATGCTTGAGGCTCTGGGGAGGGAAGCGAAGAATGTCAGGGCACTGAGCAATGCGCTGAAGAAGAAGGTGAAGCTGCTGCCGTATTACAGGGAGCCTGAGGATATGGTCAGGGCCATGATACCGCAGGCCAGGGATATAAGGCAGGAGAACGGCGGCTACATAGTGATGGTGCCTTTTTCTGAAAGGGCCAGAGTGATAGGGAAGAACGGATCCAACATAAAGGCCATGAAGGCCGTCATGAAAAGGCATTTCGGGATTGTGGATCTGAAGGTGAGGGCTTGAGAGGTTTCATGTTTCATTCCAACTATTTATATCCCCATAATATTATACTATAGAATTGCCTAAACGTCCCGCACCTTAAGGTGCGGGTAGTTGTATGATTGATATGAAAGTGAAGCTGGTTTCGAAAAAGGGGGATAAGCTCGAGTTCCTGCTCGAAGACGCTACCCCTGCCTTTGCGAACGCCTTGAGAAGGATAATGGTGGCAGAGGTGCCCACAATGTCGATTTCGTGGGTTGACATATCTGTGAACGGCTCAGCGCTTTACGATGAGATAATAGCGAGCAGGCTCGGCCTTATTCCGCTGAAGTTCAACCCGAAAAAGTTCTCGTTCCCTCAGGAAGGCGATGCGAAATCGAAGAAACCGCATTATGATGTCCACTTCACCCTTGACAAGAAAGGGCCCTGCACAGTCTGCTCCGGGGACATGAAGCCCAGCGACAGCAGCGTTGTGCCAACGGATCCGCGCTTCCCGATAACGGAGCTGCTCGAGAACCAGGCAATAAGACTCGAAGCATATGCCAAGCTGGGCCTCGGAAAGGAGCATTCAAAGAACCATGCTGCGATAGCAAGCTACCAGTATTTCCCCGAGATGCGGAAGGCGAAGGATGGGGAAAGGCATGAGCGCTGCCCGCCGGGGCTTGTGGACACCTCGGGCAAGAAGCCTGCGATAGCGGACTGGACGAAGGCGGATATAGAGGGCGGGAAATGCATGGCCGGGGATTATGTGGTTGAGCTCTCAGAAAGCAGGTTCATTTTCAGGGTGGAGAGCGTGTGCGGCCTTTCGCCTGAAGACATAGTGCTGCAGGCAGCGCAGATTATTGGGGAGAAGGCTGAAGGGTTTGCGAAGGCCCTGAAGGATGTGTGAGTTTTGCATCTGCGCCCAGCAATCCGACCGAAACGCTTATAAATAAACAATCACTATTTATGAGTGATAAACATGAACAAAATTATCTACAGGGAGAAGACATACGGGCTGGTTGTAGACCCGAAGCTTATACTCGCATGGGTAGCAGGGGCTTTGTTCATGCTTGGCGGCGTGTGGATAGTGAATAATGCGCAGCTCACGCTTGGTGTCCCTTTTGAGAATTACATTCTTGCCCTGCTAACAGCGCTCCTGCTTTTCCTCGGGGCGGGTCTGCTGTGGATAGCCGTCGCGGTTTCGACAAGGCATGAGTTTTAAAACCCATCGCTAAGCTAATTTATGAGACATTATGCTTGGATTGGTGTAAGCACGGTTATTGAGCCTGTTATCCAGTCGCTCAAGCACGGGCATTCTGTGCTGAATCTCTATGAAAACGGGATTGAGTCGCGGGAATATGGAGAAAGGGAAATTTCCATGGAGGAATTGCAACATGCTGCCATGCAGGAAACTGTCATGGGTCACCTGAGAAACGTTGTGCAGAAGCCTTATATCAGCGAAATGTTTTCTCGTATGTCTGTGAAAAAAACATATCTGCTGCAGTTCGGCACCCCGGAAGCGGTGGCTGGCGTTTCCTATGTGAGGCTCTCCAAGCCAGCACCGCCCGGCTTGCCCGGGATAAAAAGATACAATGCAATTGTCCATGTCTCTGGTGAGGGAAGCGGTGCGGAAGATGTGAAAGGGCTGGTTGAAGCTATTTTCGATGGCAAGATTGCACGGGCTGAGTTTCTTGAGGGGCCGCTTGCAAAAGGCTATGAAACACGTCAACAGAACATGAATTTGTGAGCTTTCCAAAGCATTTAAATACAAAATCGGCATACTTCTTA
>CAYUWT010000016.1:338-11354 GCA_964448625.1 uncultured archaeon | reverse complement strand
TCACCGCAAGCCTTTTCCTCGCGTGGGCCTGCATTATGGCACGGCCTATATCCGATTTACGCTTCACGCTGACAGTGCCGCCTTTGCCCACAAGCAGGCTCGCAATGCAGGTATCGCCGTCGTAGACGTCCACTTGGCTTCCGGGCTCTGAAGAGCCGGGCCTTATCTCGAGGAACTTTCCCCTTTCGTGCAGCTCAAAAGCCGCCTTTTTCTTGAAAGTCCCTTCCTTCGGCTCCACAGAGATTGAAATACCTAATTTTTTTTCCAGCCTTTCTATGTTTTCCCCCCCCTTCCCTATGAAACGGCCTATAGCGTTGCTTGAGAGCCTTATCTCCACCTTGTTGTCCGACAGGAACTCTATCATAGGCTCCCTGTCATAATGCCTGACCTCGTTGTATATGGTCTCGCGCGCCAGTTTTTTCAGGGGGCTGCTTTCCTCCTCTTTTACAGGGACAATCACCTTCTCCTCACCATAGGTGTATATCTCATATTCGAGTTCCTTTGTTTCATGGTCCCGTATCTCAACCACAGGCCTCGCTAAATCTGCTTCCTGCATGCCGGTCGGCATCTTGACCACAAGCGCAAGCTCGTAAACCTTCTTTATCCTTCCCGCTTCGATGAAGATCACAGTGTCTATCACGTGTGGTATTATGCCCAGTTCTATCCTCCCAATGAACCTCTGTATTGCGGATACAGGGGTTGTGGCGTGTATCACCCCTATCATCCCGACTCCAGCAAGCCTCATGTCCGCATAAACATGGAAGTCCTTGGTATGCCTTATCTCATCGAATATGGTGTAATCCGGCCTCACAAGCAAGAGTATTTCCGCGGATTTCGCCCAGTCGCCTTCCAGCGGCCCATATGCGGTTATCTCCGGCCCCACCTGCAGATCACGGGGCTGCTCAAACGTTTTCACAATCTTCCCATGCGACTGTATGTATTCGGCAAGGGCGCTGGCAAAGCTGGACTTGCCGCTGCCCGGAGGCCCTGAAATCAATATGCCTCTAGAGCCTGATTTCACAGCCTCTTCAAGGTCCTTGTGCAGATTATAATCAGCAAGCTTCATTTTCACCGTGGGCCTTACCGCAGTCAGCTCCACATCATCCGAAAACGGAGGATTGGCTATAGCTATCCTGTAATCCCCCATCTGTATAACCAAAGCCCCTTTCTTGCTTATCTCGATAAAAGCCGCATCCTTCTGTCTCGCTTTGTAGACAATCTGGTTTACTATCGCACGCAGCTCCTCACCTTCCATCGGCGTTTCCCTTATTTTCACAAGGGTGACAGAGCCGGGCTTGCCTTTTTTTGCGACAGGCACTGCGCCAGCCTTCAGGTGCACCGACTGGGTATCGGGGTCGAAAAACCCTTCAATCTCCGTCGTCTCCGCAACATCTGTTGGTATGTACTCAACCTCCACACCTTCAACCTCCGCAACCAACGCCTGCACATAATCGGCAGTAAGCAGTATTGCTTTGCTGTTTCTTGCGACATCCCTTATTATCGCATCTATCCTCCCCTTGCGCGCAAGCTGTATCTCCTCAAGCGTGGGTCTCGCGCCTGAGAATTCTATGCTTATCCTTTTGCTTGCAGCCAGCTTTCTGACCTTTTTTATCTCCTCAAGCCCCTGAAAGCCTGTTTCTCTTCCGGTGCTGGCCTGCGCCTGCAGCTCATCCACGACAGCCTGGGGGATTATTATCTCCATATCCTCAAGCTGCCGTTTTTCCATGAGCTCCGAAAGCCTGCCGCTTACCAAAATACTCGTGTCTGGAACAATCTTTTTCATCTTCTTGCTCTCCTTGTGTTCTTTTGATTCTTTCATTCAAGATGCATTCAACTTCCCGAACATTAATGTTTGGGTAATTAACTTGCCGAGAAGCAGTCCATACCAAATTTTATAGTTAATATGCTCTCCGGGGTTTATAAAGGTTTTTATTATGAAAAGGCTTGAGCAGCTTAACAATATAGTGCCTGCAATAAGCACCCACTGGAAGAAAAAACAGCATGCAGACGCAAAATAATGTTTTTATTCTGCTGTTCCAAGATGCTCTCATGGCTCAAGAGGAGTTAAGGAAAAGGCTGCCCAGCGTTCCGCGAAAGATAAGCGAGATAGCCCCGGAGGATATACGTGTCCAAATATTGGCAACAGTCGTTGACTCAAAGGAAAGTATAATTGTTATTGACGACGGCACCGCAAAAATAAACGTTTCATTCCCCCAGCCCCAAAAAACCGGGCCTGGGAATCTCGTGAGGGTTTTCGGCAGGGTGATACCTGTGGAGAACGGCTTTGAGCTTTCAGGAGAGATACTGCAGGATATGGGCAGACTTGACCTGGAGCTTGCAAGGAAGGTTGAGGAGATAGAGAAAAGGCTTGGGGTTTAACAACTTCGAATGTTTATAAATTCCCCGCTCAATTACTTAGTATGTTTAAAGCCACGCTTTCGGATGTCGACCTCCTCAGGAACTCCATACCGGTTATCGCGGAGATAATTGATGAGGCGAATTTCGTGGCTGACAAGAACGGGATAAGCATGCTTGCCCCTGACAGGACCATGGTAAGCGTCGTGGATTTCCGCCTGCTTTCAAGCGCATTCGACGAGTTCAAGGCTGAGGAGAAGGTCTCTCTGGGGCTCAACCTCGCAAACCTGACCTCGGTTCTCAAGAGGCTGAAATCCGGGGACAAGCTTACGCTTTCCTATGACGGGAAGAAACTGATTGTGAGGGTCACAGGCAGGAGCACGCGAACCTTCGAGATCCCTCTGATTGACGTCAAGCTCGAGAAGCCCCCTATAGAGCAGCTGGCGTTCAACGCAAAGGTCCACATCGATTCAAGCATTCTTGAGGAGGGCATTGCGGACGCTGAAATCATAAGCGATTCCGTGTTTTTCGAGGCAGACCCCAAAACCTTTTCAGCCTCCGCAAAGGGCGACATATCAAGCGCAAGGCTGGAGATGAAGAAGGGGGATGAAGGGCTCATAGACCTACAAGCCGCAGAGCACGTCAGGTCCCAGTACCCTCTTGACTACCTCAGGAAGATGGTGAAGGCCAGCAGGCTTTGCCCGCAGGCTGTTCTGGAGTTCGGCAAGGATTACCCGATGAGGCTCGATTTCCGGCTCATAGACAAGCTGCAGATGACGTTCATTCTGGCCCCCAGGGTAAGCGAAGAATAAATACCACCCGAACTTTAAAGTTCGGGAAATCAACTATCGGAACCTTGTAGCTTTTAAGAAACCTGTTTCCTGCTGTAGTTCCACGAAAGATTTTTCTGCGCTGCAGCTGCTGTAATCGTAACATCCCGCGGAAACAGCTCAGTATTTATGTAAACCGACCCGTTATCATATCCTGCAGCCCCGCAGCCGCTTTCAGTCTCTTCCCCCTGCCTTATTTCAACATATTCCCCTCCTTTGACCGGCACATGGGATATTGGCAGCCTGCTACCGCCCCCTATCTCAACCCTCCCCGTCTCCGGATTGGTCTTGTAAAACTCTAAAAAGAATTCCCCTGTTTTTTCATACCCCTGGTTATCCGTATATGTTATCTCCTCCCCGTCCATGTAAACAATGCCGTCAACCTCTATGCCCTTCAGGTAAACCACATCCTTTTGTCCCCCGAAATCGCCCACATGTTCAGTGTAAATCCTGAACCTCCCTCCTGAGCTCCCTTCAGTCTCCTGCAGCGCTTCCAGAACAGAGCCATGGCCACTTTCCGCCCTGAAACAGTCTATCCTGTTCACATACTGCATCCCCGTCTGCTCTCCGCCGGAGCCGCTGGGCTGCTGCCTGAGATGGTAGCCGAAGGGGAAAGGCTCGCGGCTTTTTATAGAATACAGAGTGCCGTAATCAATTTTTACCATCCCCTCATTCCCTTCCTGCAAAGGCATCTTGCTTCCGGAAGGCACTGTTTCATTATTTTCCATCAACTCCTCCAAGGGGGTGGCTGGGAAAAGAGGAATTTCAAACATGCTTTCATAATATACGTCAGCAGGAAGCAGGCTGTCAGCCATCAGCTGTGGCTGGGCATAGGCCCCTTCAGAAAGGCTTGAAAAGTAATGGTCCTGCTTGCTTTTGAAATTCTCCCTGTAATCGAAAACAACCTCCCTTGTTTTGGTGAGGTAGCTGTATTCCAATACACTTTCCCTGCGCTCCCCGCCCTCCGGACAATTGTAAACAGCATCCTCAGCCATAAGCTGCTCCACATCAACCTCTATGGAAGCAACCAGCCTCCCCTCGCTGTCAGGATCGAGAGCAGTAAGCCTCTGTTTTTCCGCTAGAATGAGGCTTTTGAGACTTGAAACAGCAATTTCACCTTTATCTTCAGGAAATTGGGCAATAAGAGAGCCGCTTGAGTGCTGTCCGCCAGCGATATGAGAAGAAAAACGAACCTTATCCTTCTCCCTCTTTCCCACATCCCGGTATTTTTTCGATTTCAGCAGCAGCTCCATTCCCACCAGCCCACATTTTTGAAAAGGGTTAACAGACATCCTCCCCCAGACTCTCAAGCAGTTCTCTTTCCATGTATACAGGAGCATTAGCGCGCAGCGCAACTGCAATGGCATCGCTCGGCCTTGCATCAAGGGCATAATAGGTCCCGTTGAAGCTGATCACAAGCCTCGAGTAGTAGACCCCTTCCTTCATATCGTGTATCCTAGCAAATGTGACATTGGCCCCTGTGCTTTCCAGCGCATCAATAACAATATCATGTGATATAGGTCGCGGAGGCACTTCTCCTGTGAGGGCAGCCTCTATGGAAGCTGCCTGGTCAGCTGTCGTTGTCGCAGCTATCTGTTTGCACCCGCTGCGCATGAAAACATTCATGCCCTCAACGCCCACCTCTATCTTCTCATAGCCTTCAAGCGAGAGCGGGTCATCAGGTATTGTCACATCGGGCAGCCTCCCTGCTTCCCCTCCCCCGGCAATTTCACCCTCTTTGCCTTTCTCCGGAAGGCGGGAGATGAGGTAGATATTGAACGCTGAAACCAAAACCAGCGCAGCAATAAGCAAAACTATGACGGCCTGCTGTTTCTTTTCCCTCAAACTACCCTCATTCAAAATTGCTTTGTATGGTGGACGTTGCTTACCTTTCATCCATCTCTCCGATGAAATAATTGGAAGCCTCCTTAATATCTGACACCGCAAGAATGCTCATGTTGCTGGCAGCGATTGATTCAATCCCCTTCGGCACATAATTGGTTTCGCAATACCTGAAGCCCTCGAAATCCCTGCATGCCTTTGTTTTCACAAACCCGTTCTCAAACAGGTTTCCCTTCGGTATGAGAAACAGCGATGCTCCAGCTTTGCTTGCAGCTTCAGCTTTCTTATCAATCCCCCCTGCAGGCCCTATCCTGCCTCCCTGCGAAATGGTCCCGGTTATCATCACATCCTGCCTGACAGGCCTGTTTTCGAGGGCGGCTATGATTGCGATGGCAAGCGCAGCCCCTGCAGAAGGCCCTTCTATAACGCTTGCGTTGGTCTCAATGGAAAAAACAAGGTCCATGCTCCTGAGGTCAACCCCGGTAAAGTTTTGCGCGACATCCCTTGCGATCCTTATCGAGTTCTGGGTGTCCACAAAGAACAGCACGCTGTTTATATCCGCAAGCGTCTGCCCGCTTCCGGGCAGCGCTGTCACCTTTATTTTGCTTATGGTTCCCTTCCCTCCCTGGTCCACAGCCGGGACAAGAATTTGCGCTGCAAAGCCCTCTGCGTTACTGAAAACAAGCCTTTCAACGGGCTTTTCCGCATAGGCAACCCTCTGGTTGAAAAGGCTGCTAATATTGTAGCCTATGAAAGCAGAGAGGAAAATGATTATAAGCGTAAAGCCAATTAATCTTTTCCTTCCATATTTTTCCCGGCTCCTTTTAGAAATAACAGGCATACAAACTTATTGTGCATTCACCTAAAAATATCTCACTTCAATTACCCGAACATTAATGTTCGGGAAGGTTTGGCGGGACAAATCCATTTTTAAATGTTACTGTCAATATTAAACGCAGAGCATCAGCGTTTTAGCTGTATACATCAGTTAAACATCCCGCATTCAAATTTAATTTTGTATGCGGGTAGTTTAAACATGGAGGTTGAAACTATGGCAGAACAACATCAGACAGCAGTTCAGGAACAGCCGAAAGCAGCTGAGCAGAAAACAGAGCAGAAAACAAGGCCAAAATCAAGGGCTGACGACAATACAGTCTTTGTCGGCAAGAAGCCGACGATGAGCTACGTCCTGGCCCTTATGACCCAGCTCAGCGTGAACAAGGAAGTGAACGTCAGGGCAAGGGGAAGAAGCATCTCTACGGCAGTCGATGTGGTGGAGGCGGTGAAGAACAAGTTCCTCAGGGACATAACGCCGGCTGTCACCATCGGGACCGAGCAGATAACCGACCAGAGCGGCAAGAGGCTCAACGTCTCAACCATAGACATCGTTGTAAGGAAGAAGTAGAGATTGAATAGGCAGAATTGGTTCTTTTCTTTCATTTTTGTTTTCCCAGAGCATTTTATAAACCCCAAGCACAATTCTATTGAGCGGAGAGGAAGATATCATGGACGCTGAAGAGGCAAGAGCTGATGAGCTGCTCGGGGTTGCAGCTGAACATATAGGGGCTGAGGAAGAGGAAAAATACGCGGAGATGGTGGCGCGCTTCAAAACCTTTGTCCTCGAAAAGCAGAAGAAGCGCCTCCATGAAGCTGTATCTCAGGAGCAGCCGTTTATCATAGACTTCAAGGCGCTTGACAAGTTTTCTCCTGAACTTTCCGGGATGCTGCTTGAGAAGCCTGACCTGTTTTTCCAGGCGGCGGATGAGGCCCTCGGGGACATAGACCTCGGCACAGAGGGCGAATACAGGATACCTGTCAGGATCAACAACCTGCTGGACGTTGTGGGCATACGGGACCTGCGCAGCAGGCACATAAACAGGTTTGTTGCGGCCGAAGGCATTGTCAGGAAATCGAGCGAGATAAGGCCCGAGGTGGTTTCAATTCTCTGGGAATGCGCGCTCTGCGGGGACAGGACAATGACCAAGAGGCAGGGGATGTTTATTGGCCGGCCTTTTGAATGCGCAAACGGGCACAAGGGCAACTGGAGGCATGTTGAGAAGAAGCTCATAGATGTGAGGTGGATAGTCATAGAGGAGCCCTTCGAGCTGACAGAAGGCGACAAGCCCAGCCAGGTGACGATCATGCTGCAGGAAGACCTGTGCGACCACGAAGGGAGAAGGAACACGGACCCGGGGAACAGGCTGAGGATAACAGGCATACTGCGCGATATGCCCAAGGGCAAGAGTTACAATGTGAAGCTGGATTTTTACCTCGCGGCAAACCACATAGAGCCGACTGAGATAGGGTGGGAGAAGATAAAGATTACGAAGAAGGATGAAGAGGAGATAAAGGCGCTTGCGAAGCGCAAGGACGTGTATGAGATTTTTACCGACAGTCTGGCTCCCAGCATATATGGAATGAGGGAGATAAAAGAGTCCATAATACTCCAGCTCTTCGGGGGGGTGCAGCGCAACCTCAGAGACCGCTCGCGCATAAGGGGAGAGGTGCACATACTGCTTATAGGCGACCCGTCAAGCGGGAAGTCCCAGATACTCAAGCTCGTGCCCAAAATAGTTCCGAGAGGCAAATATGTTTCCGGTAAGGGCACCACAACTGCAGGCCTTACCGCAACAGTAAGCAAGGACGAGCAGTTCATGGGAGGGTGGGTCCTCGAGGCCGGAGCAATGGTGCTTGCGAACAAGGGGCTGCTTGCCATCGATGAGTTTGAGAAGATGAGCCCGGAGGACCAGGTTGCCATGCACGAGGCGATGGAGCAGGGCTGTTACGATTACCAGACGGAACTCGTGCTGGAAAATGGGCAGAGCGTTCAAATAGGAGAGCTGGTTGAGCAGCATGTCGGGGGTTTAAGCGGGGAGGATGTATGGAAAGACATTTCAGGCAAAAATATAAAAATCATGTCCACCGATTTCAAAAAAATAAAGCCTTCAAGGATTTCCGCGGTCAGAAAACACAGGGAGAATAGGCTTTACGAATTGACACTTTACACCGGCCAGCAGATAAGGATTACTCCAAAGCACCCTGTTTTTGTTATAAGAAAAGGCGGCATTACATTTGTTCAGGCAGAAGATTTGAAGGCAGACGACTGGGTGCCTGTCCCCCTTTACCTTCCTGTTAAAGGAAGAAGAAAACGCTTTCATGCAGTTTATGGTAAAGTCAACAGAAAAGAAAAGAGCATAATTATCCCGAAGGAGAGCAATGAAACATTGTGCGAGTGGCTTGGCTATGTAGTGGCAGAAGGCAATGCCGAAATCAACAGGAAAAAATGCAGCGGTGTCTGCTTCACCAATTCAGAGAAAGAGATAATCGACAGATATATTTACTGCACAGAGAACCTTTTTGGCATAAAGCCGTATATACAGAAATTAGAAGGGCGGGTAATGGTAAGGAGCATTTCCCGGCACCTCTATAAATTTGTCAGCTCTATCGGAGCAGGCATTCTCGTCAAATCCTACAACAAAGAGCTGCCTGAATGGGCTCTCTGCCTCCCGAAAAAAGAGACAGCGTCTCTTCTCAAAGGCCTCTTCAGCGGCGACGGCTCTGTTAATTATGCATACGGTACTGTTACCTTTACAACCACAAGCAGAAGGCTTACAGAGCAGGTGCAAAGGCTTCTTCTGCGGCTTGGAATCTTTTGCGGTATTTACAGGGACAGCAGCCTCAAAGGAAAGAGGAAACGCATTGCCTTTGAAGTCCAGATATCAGGAAAGCAGAACATCGCCATGTATTCCAAACTTGTCGGTTTCGCGGGAAGGAAAAAGGAGAGGCTGGAAAAACTGTCTCTTAAGAAAACTGTATCGAGCAGATGGAACCACATCCCAAACATGGTGAACACCATCGAAAGCGTGAAAAAATCGCTGAGGCTTTCAGATATTGATATTGCGGGGTATGTGCTGCATGATAAACGGGAAAGGAATTTCATCTCAAAGCCCCTGTTCAGGAAAATCATAAGGTCTTTTGAAAAAAGGATAGCAGAGATTGAAAGACTTCTATCGCTTTTGGAGACACGGGCGGCCCATGAAGATTATAAAGCAGTCAGGAAGAAGCTGAAGATAAGCAGGTCTGAAATTGCCAGAAGGCTTGGAATGCGGCCACAGAATTTGTGGTACCACGAAGCTGTTAAGAGGGAGCAGAGCCTTATAAAGGTCTCGATAAATGAAACAAAAGCCATTGCAGAGGAAATGCTGAAACAGAAGGAGTCTGTGGCAGCCCTTAAAAACCTGCTCAACAGTCCTGTGGAATGGGTCAAAATCAAGGAGATACGCGAAAGAAACGGCTCCCGCTGGGTTTATGACGTTGAAATGAACCCGACAAGGACGTTTATCGGCAACGGTATTGTGTGCCACAACTCGGTGAGCATCGCGAAGGCCAGCATTGTAACCACTCTCCCCGCGCAGACCAGTGTTATAGCCGGCGGGAACCCGAAGTTCTCGCGCTTCGATGCCTATATGCCCATCACGAAGCAGATTACCATAACCGATACGCTGCTCACAAGGTTCGACCTCAAATTTATACTCCGCGACGTGCCCAACGAGGAGACGGACAGGAAAGTCGTTGACCATGTGCTTTCCAGCAGGGAAGAAGATTACGAGCCTGCAACCCCCAAGCTCGAGTCCGAGTTCATAAGGAGATACATTGCCTACGCGAAAGAAAAATACAAGCCCTCAATGCCGAAGGAATGCGGGAAGATGCTGAAAAAATTCTATGTTGACATACGCCGCAAGGCCCAGCAGCAGGGAGCCCCTCTCCCTATAACCCTGAGGCAGTTCGAAGCGCTGATTCGCTTGTCAGAAGCAAGCGCCAAGATTCAGCTGCAGGAGTTTGTGAGGATGGAGGATGTGAAGCGGGCGATAAGGCTCATGGAGTTCTCCCTCAGACAGCTCGGCTTCGACCCTGAGACAGGGACAATTGACATAGACAAGGCGGAAGGCGCCACACCTGCAAGGGAGCGCAGCCAGATAAGGATAATCCTGGACATAATAGAGGAGCTTTCAAGGAAGAGCAAGGACATAAAGGTAGAGGAAATAATCGACCTCGCAAGGAAGGAAGACATAAAGATGCCGGAAGCGCTCATAGAGAGGCTCAAGAGGGAAGGCATGCTCTTCGAGCCTTCTCCGGGGTTTGTGCAGAAGCTTTGAGCGTGTATTGGCCGGCCATATTATCATTTCCGGTTTTTCCCGTGAACAATCAGCCATATGAGCCTGCACACATCTCTTCCACCGCCCTCAGTAAACATGATAGAACATTCCAGATAGCTCATTTTCCTGAATTCTTCTAGCGTCATCTTGTTCAGTCTATCGAATTCAAATTTTGAAAGCCATACAGCATCTCTTGGCACGGTTTTGTATTCTGCTCTTTTCATGGCTATCTGCCCTTTTCCCTCCCAACAAAAGATAGTACTGTAATACTTATTATCATGCTACTAATAGCGCAATTTCAAACCTTTAAAAACCGCTGGGGGAAATATCTACATGCCCCGCTTCACAGAAGCATACAGCCGGACATTTTCCGAATACCTGCTTATCCCGAGGAAGACCAGAAAGGACTCGAAGCCGGAGGATGTGAGCCTGCGGAGCAGAATTACCCACAATATAGAGATACCTCTCCCTTTCCTGAGCGCTGCAATGCAGTCTGTTACCGGACCTGAACTTGCGATTGCGCTTGCTTTGCACGGGGGCTTAGGGGTCCTGCCATGCTGGAACGTTTCAACAGGGGAGCAGGCTGCGATGGTGAAAAGGGTGAAGCGTTTCAAGTCAGGGTTTGTGCACGATGTGATAACAGTCTCCCCGAACGATAAAATAACGAGGCTGCAGGAGCTTGAGAGGCAGTTCGGCTACTCGACCTTCCCGGTGGTGGAGGAAACGAAAGCTGGCAGAAAGCTTGTGGGGATAATAACGGAGAAGAAATACAACCCGCTGAAGGAAGGGAAGAAGCCTGTGAAGGAGAAGATGATAGCTATGGGAAAACTTAT
>CAYUWT010000016.1:0-328 GCA_964448625.1 uncultured archaeon | reverse complement strand
GCGCAGGACAGGATAACCGAGTCCGGGATAGGGGCCCTGCCAATAGTGGACGGCAAAGGCATCCTCAAATCAGTGGTGTTCTGGAGGGACATAAAGAAGCAGCTTGCGTTCCCAAACGCTTTTGTGGACCCTGAGGATAGCACACTACGTGTGGCAGGTGCAGTTTCAACCCATCTGGAGCATGATATTGAGAGGGCGAGGCAGCTTGTTGCTGCAGGTGCGGACTTTCTGGTGATAGACTCCTCCCATGTGTTCTCTGATTTCGGGCTGGAGGCGCTGGCCGAATACAGGAAATTCAGGGTGCCTGTGATTGTGGGGAACATAGTTG
>CAYUWT010000015.1:0-11363 GCA_964448625.1 uncultured archaeon | reverse complement strand
CCATACCTGACGACAAGGAAATAAAGGAAGCGCTCGCAAAAAAGATAACAGAGATTTAATATTCACAGTCTCTGCAATTCCTTTTTGTAGAACCTCCTTTTTTATTTTATTCATTTTTTTAAAGTTTCCCGCATGCAAAGAGATTTTGAATGCGGGTAGTTATTTTATTCCAAAAACCTCAAGAATAGCTATGAAAGGGCTGAAAAAGTTTCCAGCATACAAAGCGATCTCGGATGCGGGTAATTTGCTTGCCGAAAGGCATGCTTTGCAGAACGCTGCACTTCATGGAGGGAAGGCTAACGAGGGGGCTGTACTGGGAAAGGTGATGGCCTCAGACCCTGCGCTGAAAAAGGATATAGAGAAAGTGAGGAGCATAGTAAAAGAGGCTGTTTCAGCAGCTAATAAGCTTACGCTTCAGGAGCAGCAGGAGAAGCTTGAAGCGCTTGGAGTGGAAAAGGAAGCAAAAAAAGCTGAAGAGGGTTTACCAGAGCTCGAAGGCGCAATAAAGGGGGGTGTGGTGACAAGATTTGCCCCGGCCCCCACAGGCCCGCTTCACATATCGCACCTGCTGAGGGCTGCATTCCTCTCATACCTTTATGTAAAGAAATACGGGGGCAGATTTTTCCTCAGGATTGAGGACACGGACCCCAAGAAGGTCAGGAAGGAGTTTTACGATTATATAACCGAGGACCTGGTCTCTGTGGGAATAAAGCCGGACAGGGTTTTCATAGAATCGGATGATATGGAACTTTATTACCGCAGGGCCGGGGAGCTTGTTTCCAAGGGAAAGGCATATATCTGCCTGTGCGAGGCGGATGCTTTCAGAAAACTCAAGCTTTCCAAAAAGGGCTGTGCCCACAGGGACAATGGGAGCGCTGGACTGTGGAAAGAGATGGTTAAAGGGAAACTCAAAGAAGGGCAGGCGGTGGTGAGATTAAAAACCTCCATGAAACACAAGAACCCTGTGCTGCGTGACCCTCCCATAATGCGCATATCCGAAGCAAGGCATCCGCGCAAGCCTGAGGCGAAGGTCTGGCCCCTCTACAATTTCGCGTGCGCAATAGAGGACCGTGAAATGGGAATTACGCATGTGTTCAGGGCAAAGGAGCATGAGCACAACACTGCGGTGCAGAGCGTTATTTATGGCTTGTTCGGCTGGAAGAAGCCAATAGTAATCAACTTCGGGATGATATACCTGCAGGAAGGCAAAGTCCATAAAAGGGACATGAGGAAGGGGATGGAGAGCGGGGAATACAGCGGCTGGGATGATGTTAGGCTGCCGACTGTAAGGGCATTCCTGAGGAGAGGGTTCCAGCCTGAAGCGTTCAGGAAGCTTGCTGAGAAGACAGGACTCACAAAGAATGATATTGTTTTAGGGATGGAAAACCTCGAAGGGATAAACCGCAAGCTGATAGACCCGATGGCACAGAGGTATTTTGTGGTGACAAACCCATGGAAAATAACCCTTGAAGGCATTTCTGCAAAGGAGATAAAGGTTCCCAACCACCCGGATTTCCCTGAAAGGGGGACAAGAACGATAAAGGTCAATCCTGAGGAGGTTTACATACAGAGAGATGATTTCGAGGCTTTTGCAGAAGCTGAATTCAGGCTCATAGGCCTCGGGAATTTCTGCCTTCAAGGGGCAAAGGCCATATATATGGGCAACGAGATAGAGAGGCAAATGAAAAAGATACAGTTTGTGAGCGGGGAGAATGCAGATGTTGCTATACTTACCCCGAAGGGGACCATTAACGGATTCGGGGAAGAAAACCTCAAAAAGTGTAGTGTGGGACAGATAATCCACATGCCGAGGATAGGGTTCGCAAAGGTTGATAAAATAGAAAGCGGAAAGGTAACGCTTGCGTTTGCGCACAAGTAGTTTCTGTCGCCTATTAATGGGAGTACACTAAATTGCATTCCACACATCTTCACAATATAGTTTTTCCGCTAACGCTTTTGATAAGCTCATTCGGAAAAGGGTTACTTCAAAAGCCCGAGAACGGATTTTGAGAGGAATGTGACAAAGATGCTCGAGGCTACAAGGGTTATGATGAAATAGACTGCTGTGCCTATAAGGAGCATTTTCCCCGCGGTATACCACTGCACAGGTTTGTTCTCCCCGTATGATATCTTTGTGGTGAAGATTGCAAGGATTACTATCACCTGTATCAGGTATGTGCCTATAATTAGCTGGAAAAGCTCCGGGCTGATAGCCTTGTCCACGTTCCCGAAAATCTTTGTCGGATCCTCTATGCCCGGCAGCTTCCTGGCAAGGTCGATGCTCTTCATGTAAACTCCCAGCCTCCCTAAAACCACTATTATTATATCTGCCATTGCCACTATGAGCCCTGAGACAAGCGGCGTAAGGATATAAGCCTGGAAGGCCATGCTGCTTACAGTCTCTTCCAGCAGCTCTCTCATGTATTCCTGCGCCTCCCTCACATTCTTCATGTACTTCGATATCCTGAACATGCTTTCCGAGGCATAACCTACCCCCTTTTTCGAGGTGTCAACGACAGCATGCATGACGCTTTTCACAATCCTCGAAGGGTAATATTTGAGCGAGCCATAATGCGTGTCAAAAAGCGCGGCCTCAAAGGTAAACCCAAGGGCCCGCATATTCTGCAGGGTTTTGCGGAAAAGCCCGGCAATCTTGAGGTCCTTCACATCTTCGATGGATTTACCCATGGCAACCTCCGTAGGTGTGCCGGCAGAGATGCGGTTTGCCAGCTGGAAGAGGGCAAGCTCGAACTCGCTCTCTATGGAGTTGATGTTTGAAATCACTCTCACCTTCTCATAGTTCGAAAGCAGGAAATAGGCTCCGAGCCCGGCCGCAATGCCTGCTATCAGCAGGGCGCTCATTGTCAGAGCAAACGGGAATGTAGCTTCAATGTCCTTCCTTTCGGCAAAGCTGCCGAGCAGGGCCTTTGAGCCCTCCTCCTCAAAAGCAAAGTAATATATAGGATATATGGCAATACCTCCGAATATCAGGAGTGCAATCATGAGCGGAACAAGCCTGCTGCGCGAGAATGCGGGGTGCTTCGATATCGACATTGTGAATGTGAGCGGCCTTCTGCGCAGGGTGTTGTTTATGAACCATATTATCACTACCGGAAGGACGATGTTGTAGCCCAGTATGAAATACTCTGGCCGCGCAACATCAGCCATGAACACCGCAACCATGGGGGCCATTATCGAGCCCAGCACAGGCAGGACTATGCCCATCATGTGTATCATCATCACAGGCATCCTGAGCTCCTGGGTATAGTGTTTCATTCTGGTTTTGCTCCCTTCCAGCACAACGTTCAGCGCCTCATCGAGGGTAAGCCTTGCCTTGTCCACGAGCTGGCTGGTGCTGTCCCTTACCAGCCTCATCGCTTCCGCAAACTCCTCATTCTCCGGCTTCCATTTTGCAATGTAGTCATCAAGCGCCTGGTGGGCTGAATAGTATTTGTGCATCTGTATATCCCAAAGCAGTCTCCTCATGTCCCATGCAAGAGGACCCTCAATGTTGGCCGCTGCAAACCGCAGCGCATTCTCGAGGTTGGGAGACATGCGCATTGAGACCACCATGTATAGCACGGCAAGTATGATCTGGGAGCTTGCCTGTATCCTCATCTCCTTAAGAAGGTTGAGCGGGTACCGGAGGAAATAATAACCCAGCAGAAGGCCGAAGGCAGCAAAGACAACAGCCCCCCATATGTGCTCCGCAAGTATGCCTGAGGCTGCAAGAGATACAGAAAGCCCGAGGAAAGCTATTACTGTCAGAATAAAGAGCGCAAAGACCTGCTTCGAGGTTACATCAAGGCCGGTGAACCTTACTGAAGCGGTTATCTGCTCGTCAAGCGATTTGGGAGGCCTTGCTATCAGTATCTTCCCCGCAACATGCACAAGAGCCTCATACCATGAAAGCCTGCGCTTCTCATATTCCTTGTAAATCCTGTATTCCCTGCTCAGTATGTCCCTTTTCCCCTCTTTCCCCTTCTCCTCCTTCCGGAGAACGCCCATATAATAATAGTATTGCTGCTATCTAAAAAGCGCCTTCCTGCTGTTTTGCACAGGCCCAATTTTGGTGAAGAACAGTAAGAAAAATTGCATTCCCTGGGATATGTATTCGGCCTCCTCCCTACGAACCGATTTATTTAAGGCAATCAATATTCCTAAAATGCCCGAGATACTGTTCCTTTTGTTCACAATAGCAGGGCTTGTGTTATTTGAGATAATAATCAGCATAGACAATGCCATAATCAATGCTGAAGTCCTTTCTACAATGTCGAAGAAAGCGAGAAGGTGGTTCCTGATATGGGGCATACTTATAGCTGTCTTCCTTATCCGCGGCCTGCTGCCGTGGCTCATAGTGTGGGCCGCGAACCCGGCTCTTGGCCCAATAGGCTCTTTAACTGCAACCTTCAGCGGGGACCCGGAAGTGCACAGGCTTGTTGAGGAATCTGCCCCTGTGCTGCTCACAGGAGGCGGTGTGTTCCTTGTTTTCCTCTTCTTCCACTGGCTTTTCATGGAGCCGAAGAATTACGGCCTCGGGGCGGAAAGGTTTTTTGTCCGGCAGGGTGTGTGGTTCTTTGCAGTGGTTTCCATAATGCTTGCAGGGATAACATGGCTTGCATTGCAGGTGCACCCGATGATGGCATTCAGCGCGGTTGTGGGCTCGACGGCCTTCTTCATAGTCCACGGCTTCAAGGAGAATGCGGCGCATGCTGAAAAGAGGCTCATGGGAAAAACAAGCATGACAGACTGGAGCAAGATATTGTATCTGGAGGTAATAGATGCGACCTTTTCGGTAGATGGTGTGATAGGGGCGTTTGCTTTTACACTCTCAGTCCCGCTTATCATAGCTGGCAACGGCATCGGCGCTTTCATTGTGAGGCAGCTCACAGTAAGCAATATAGAAAAGGTGAAGAAATACCGCTACCTCAAGAACGGGGCCATGTATTCCGTTTTCGTGCTGGGGATAATAATGCTCCTCGACAGCTTCGGCGTCCACATCCCCTCATGGACCTCGCCCATAATAACCTTCGCCATAATAGGCTATTTCTTCTGGAAGTCGAAGATGGAGCTGGAAAATAAATAGGTAGAGAAGCTTTTACTTCTTTTTCCTGATTTTATTCGCTAAGGAAAAAACAATGCAGGAGAATAGATAGCTTACAGCCAGGATGAAAGGGAGAGCAATAAAAAAGGCTATACGACCTGACTGAACAATATCCTCGTATCTGGGACAGGCGAGGGAAAGGCATACGACGAAATCAGTGTTAAGGAATATTCGGGATGAAAGGTAGATAAGGAGAGCGGATAAAGCTATGAAAAGCAAAATCTTTCCCTTTTCAGGCTTCAGGAAACCTCCGCCCATATATTTTATTGGAATCCATATTTAATGGCAGCTGAAACGGTTTAATACCAGCGGAGACAAATTAATTCTAATGCTGGAGCTCATGTTATTTGCAATCGCGTTTGCAGGTTTCGGGGCTGCGGGCTACCTTGACCTCAAAACCACGGAGTTCCCCGATTACCTTCCCTATGCGATGATAGCCCTTGCGCTTCTTGCGAGAGGAGCGTATTCTTTTATGGCTGCTGACTTTTCCTTTCTGATAAATTCGGTTATAACAGGGGCTGTTTTTCTTTCGCTGGGCCTTGCGTTTTACCATGCGAAGCAGTGGGGGGATGGGGATGCGTGGCTGCTTGGGGCGATGGGCTTCCTTTTCCCGGATGGCACAGGCTTTAATGTTTCAAGCTTGCTGCCTTTTCCCGCTGTCCTGATTTTCAACTTTTTCTTGGTGTCATTCGCCTATCTAATTGCTTATTCCATTGTCCTGGGATGGAAGCACAGGCTCTTCGGAAGGTTTTGCAGCCATCTTAAAACGAAATCAAAAGAAATGCCGCTGATTTTGGCTGGCTGCACAGCCTTTTTGGCAGCGTTTGCTTTCCTTCTCCATTCACTGCCCTATCCCACAAACTCTTCCCCGCTGCTTTTCCCGCTTCTCCTTTTCCCCCTCTCAGTCTTCGTTTATTACGGCCGCTTCATTGAGCAAAAGGTCTTCCGGAAGAAAATAGCGGTGAGCAGGCTGCGCATAGGGGACGTTCCGCTAAACATGCGCTGGAAGGTCATAACAAAGAAGGAGCTTGCTGCGCTTAAGAAGCGGGGCGGGAGCATATGGATAAAGGAAGGGGTGAGGTTTGCCCCGGTATTTTTCATAACGGTTATTGTCACCTTTTTCTTGGGGAGCCTGTTTATATGATTCAGCAAAAAACACAAACCAGTGAGTAAGCGTTCAAAAAACAAAAAGCTGGAAAAGCAAAAAAATTTCCGCGGCCTTAAAGCCTGCGCACCCTTTCGACGCCGGTCTTTCTTACCACGGGCTTTCTCACCTTTTCAGGAAGCCATTCCGGCCTGTTGTCCGGAGCCCTTACTGTCTTGACGCTGCCTTTAAAGACGTGGATGCTGTATGTCCCGTCCTTGTTCCGCCTTCCCCTCTCGCGGAGGCGGATCTCTGCTATCCCTCTTGTGGCTGCCTTCAAGGCGGCTTGCCGCGGCGACCTTCCTGTGAAAATCGAGGAAGTCTTGCCGCGCCTAAGCACATAGTATTTTTTAGACGATCTCCTACTGCCTCTTGCCATATTTATCAATTTATCTATGGCATGTTGGTTTATAAACTTATCGGTAAGCTATATATCGATTTGCAAGTAGTGAAAGCCGCCATTGCCTATTTCAGCATGCTTTCCAAAACCTCACGCATGTAGTTTGCAGGCTGCACGCATGTGAGCTTTATATCGGGAAGGCAATTAGATAAATGGCTGCAGAGGCTGCAGTTTTAAGAATCCTGCCCATATTGCTGCTCATAGTTATCGGTGTGATTATCCGCAGAAGGCAGTTTCTAAGGGAAGATTTTGCTTTTCAGCTGAGCAGGCTTGTGCTTTATATAACCCTGCCTGCGCTGATTTTCACCTCCTTCATAAGCGCAAGCGTTTCATTGGGCTCCCTTGCATTCCCATTACTTGCTATCCTTTTTTGCTTTGCAGTTCTTGTAGCGGGCTATGCGGCTTCAAAACTCTTCCGGAACACTCCAAAAATGTTTCCGGTTTCAATCGCAACATTTGAAGGCGGCATGTTCGGCTACGCGTTCTATTCAGCGCTTTTCGGCGCTGAAAACCTCTGGAGGCTCGTGCTCTTTGATATGGGCAACGGGTTGTTTTTCTTCACAGTGATTTATTACCTCATTAAAACTACCCGCACATTAATGTGCGGGCAATCAACTACCCGGACTTTAAAGTCCGGGAAATACAGTGGTGAAACAGTCTCTTCCCCTGCCAGCAGCTTCGCCTCCTTTCTGAAAATGCCTATCATAATAGCAATCCTCTCAGGCTTCCTGCTCAGCGTTTCGGGTCTTGCCGCGTTTTTCTACAGCCCCTCAATCTCTTTTGCAGCTGAAACATTAAGGCTGCTGGGCTCTGCAACAGTTCCCCTCATAGCCCTCAGCATAGGCATGCAATTGCGCCTGCCCCAAACCTCTCTGCCCCTCAAGCTGGTGCTCGCTAAATTCGCAATAACAGTGCCTATCGGTCTAGCGTTCATGCTGCTTGCAATGAGCCTGCTTTCCGCTGACATTGCGGCAGCGTTTCCCATATTGTTCCTTGCGCTTCTCCCCGTAAGCTTCTCGCTTCCAATTCTCATGGGCGAAAGGGATAAGGACAGGGAGCTCGTAATAAGCAGCGCTATATTCTCTATACCAATTTCAATAGCCTTAATCATTGTTTCAGTAGTGGTTTTTGGTCTTTAGAAATCTCAGCCAATCAGCTTTGATACCTTTTTCTTCCAATGCAATTTTTAACTTGCTTTTGCCTCTGTGGATTCTGGTTTTCACCGTTCCTACAGGCATGTTTTCTTGCCGGGCTATTTGTGCATGCTCAAGACCGGCGAGATAGAATGATTCTATCGGTTTTTTGTACTTGTCATCCAAACAACTTAGCCCTCGAGTTACCTCAGCATGCAGGGTTTCCTGCATAACAATGTCCAGCGTGGTAGGCTGTTCCATGGAACGTTCTATGAGTTTTTTATGATATCCTGATAACCCACTTTCTGGTTCAGTGCAATCCTCATCTGTCACATAGGAAACCCTTTCTGTGTGCCTTAAGCTGTTGAGGGCGTTATTTTTTGCGACGGTAAAGAGCCAGGTTGAAAATTTTCTTCGCTGGTCATAATGATGGAGCTGTTCGAATGCACGGATAAATGCCTCCTGCTTCGCGTCTTCAGCTTCATGCTTGTCCTTAAGCTCACGCAAGCAGACGCCATAAACTGCGTCTTCATATCGCCTGATTATTTCCCCCCACGCCTGCATATCCCCCTCCAGAGAGCACTGAATGAGATTTGCCTCATCCAGCTTCCCGTAGCCTGCATGCCCATTCGTATAGTTCATTCAAGAATATTACTACTAACAAATAAAAACATATCTGTTAATAAATTAGCCCAATTTTATTCTCTTTCAGAAATATCTCTCTTCAGCATGCCGATAAATGCCTCTTTCTTCACTCCGTATTCAACCTTCTGCGAACCCCTTTTCCTCACAGCAATAGTATCGTTTTTCTCCTCCCTGTCCCCTATGACAACTATGTATGGCATTCGTTGCACCTCAGCATCCCTCACCTTGTATTCAACGGTGTGGTCTCTCATATCGGCTTCAACCCTGAAGCCTTCGCCCTCCAGCCGCTTTGCAAACCTTTCAACCGAGTCTTTGTTTCTGTCAGTGAAGGAAAGCGCCTTAACTTGCACCGGGGAAAGCCACAGGGGGAAAGCCCCTTTGCAATGCTCAACCAGTATCCCAAGAAAACGCTCTATGGCTCCGTATATTACCCTGTGGATTATCACGGGCCGCACTTCCTTGTTCTCCTCATCCGTGTATTTCAGGTCAAATTTCTCCGGCATCTGAAAATCGACCTGTATTGTCGCGCACTGCCACGTCCTGTCCATGTTGTCCTTTATGTGGAAATCTATCTTCGGCCCGTAGAATGCGCCTTCGCCTTTGTTTATCTTGTATTTCAACCCCTTCTGTTTTAGCGCGTTCTGTAGCGCCTTTTCAGCCCTGTCCCACAGCTCTTTGGAGCCCATGAACTTCTCCGGCCTTGTGGAAAGCTCCACATGGTATCTGAAGCCGAACAGGCTGTATATGTAATCCACAAACTCCACAGTTCTGGCTATCTCCCTTTCCAGCCCTTTCTCGGAAACGAATATGTGAGCATCATCCTGCGTGAAAGCCCGCAGCCTGAAAAGCCCCGACAGCACGCCGCTCAATTCGTTCCTGTGAACTTTACCCAGCTCCGCAAGCCGCAATGGAAGCTCGCGGTAGCTTCTCGTTGCGCTCTTGTAAACAAGGATCGCTCCGGGGCAGTTCATGGGTTTGAGAGCAAAATCGCTGCCTTCCACTGATGTGAAGAACATGTGCTCCTTATAATGGTCCCAGTGGCCTGAAACAATCCAGAGATCCCTGTTCATCAAAAGAGGGGTTGATATCTCCCTGTATCCCCTTCTAACGTGCTCCTCCCTCCATAACGCAAGCAGCTGGTTTATTATGGTCATGCCCTTCGGGTGGAAGAAAACCATCCCCGGCGCAGGCTCCTGGAAGCTGTATAAATCAAGCTTCTGCCCTATAACGCGGTGGTCATCCTCACCCACCTCCTCCTTTGAGACCCTGGACCTTCTAAATATTGCGGCTTGTTTTTCCATTTCCTTTTCAGCCTCTGCAGTTATTTCCTTGCTAAGCTCAGCCAGCGGGTGGCCCTTTGCAGACAAGGATAACTTCTTATACCAGCCGAAAGGAGCCCTTGCGACTTTGAACTTCTTTTCTTTTAGCGCATTTTCCATCCTGTCCAGCATGCTCAATGCGCTGGCAGGGGTTGAGAGGCTGGAGGAAAGGTGAGCATACGGGTAGAGCACCAGGGAATCTGCTTTTATCTGCCTGCACACATCTTCTATGCCCTCAACAGCCTTTCTGCACACTGTTTCAGGGTTTTTAGAATCGTCCTTCTCCACAGCTGTAAAAACTGCAAGGGTTTCCTCCACCCTCACAGGCTCTTTGGAGGCTTCACCGGCATCCTTCAGGGCCTTCTTCGTTGCCTGCCACTCAATCCAGTCGCAGTGTATCAATAACAGTTTCATAGTATAATACTCCACTCAGGATTAATATTTGCCAAAGCGGCGGTAATATTCCTCCATTTTCCTTCTGCTAACTTTTTCCTGTCACACCTACCCCAAAAAGTTCCTTATCAGCCCCGCGCTCACAACGTTTTCCACGATGTGCTCCTCCTTCCTTTTTTTCAGGAGGGAGAATATTTCAGCGGTTATCTTTTCATGCTCTTCATTCGTTTCGTAATCAATCCCTATCTCCTTTATGATATTCAATATCTCCTTCCCTGCAGGCACAAGCTCGAGGAAGTTTTTCATGTTGAGGTACTGCAACGCGCCCTCAAAATCCTTCTTTATTTTTCCACAATTCTCGAGAATAATCTCCATATCCCCAGGGGACAGGGAATTGAGTCCCAGCAACTCCGGAGGGACCCCCACGGAATAGAGGGCTGCGCAGAACTTTATCGCCCTTGGCAGTCTTATGCTTCCCATACCTCTTGAATATCCGAACAGCCCTATGTGAAGTTTGCGCTTCCTCCTTTCAGGCACATATTCAGACACTTTCAGAATGAGCGGGGCAAGCCTCCTTATCTGCTCCTGGTATTCCGCTGAATATTTTTCAATAAGCTCCAAAACCTTTTCCTCGCTTTTTACATTCTGAGGCTTTGAGGGTTTTCTTGAATTTATCTTTTCAATAGCGTTCGCAACATCCTTCGCAGGGTAATCATATTTGAATGCGGATTGTATCGTAAAGGTGCGCGCGCTCGGGAACTCTCCCAGCACAGTGTCAACAGTATCCGGCCTGAGATTTCCCCTGAAAGGTGCGGAACCTTTGCCTATTATCGGGCATATCCTTACCCCTGCTTTCTCCCCAAGCAAATGCAGCTTGTATAAGGCTATTTTGTTTATGAGAATGGCAGTAATGATCCCGTAATTAAGCGCGGTGTCGCTCCTCGCAAGGAAAACCCGCTGGTATTCCGCATCCCTGCATTCCATGTAGCCCTCCACTATTTTATCCGCCCTGAGGATGTGGTCTTTGTCCTCAATGAGCGGTATAACGTTTATCTCCTTTGGGAAAAACTCCCCTATCCATTCCGCAATCTTTATGTCCCCGCTGAAAAATGTCTCATTCTGCTTGCCCACAACAAAATTTTTATAATAATAATGGAGCCTCTTGAGCTCCTCAGCCCTGGTGGTCATCGGCAGGATGACTTCGAATATGGGAGCTATGTCTTCA
>CAYUWT010000014.1:0-11737 GCA_964448625.1 uncultured archaeon | reverse complement strand
GATGAATCCTTCGAAAGGCGATTCGAGGTAAAACACTGTCCCGTCCATTCTCTGGATTCTCCACCATACCTGCGGAGCTTCCTCCGCATCGTACTTAATGCGAGCCCTAGATTCTCGCCAATTCAGTGGGTTGTTTACGAGTCTCAGGTCTTGTCTTACCTTACCACCAAACGCAATGAAGAGTTCCTCTAATACTCTTATGGCTTCCGAGGGAACCTTCAGTTGTTTAAGAACTTCGAGTATCACTATGTCATCTGAATATACCTGTAGGAACTCGACTATGAAATATGCAGGTCTCTCGCCTACCAGTAGCTGTAATGCTGTGTTGCAGACCCCCTCCCGACTTTAGTGGGTATGCAAGACGCTGACGTATGCAGTTTTTGTTTGAAATCGATATGCCTACAATGCGGTCTCTGTCGATAGCGGTTCAATAAATCTCAACCCTTTTTTTTGGGCTGCTTATTTCCAACGCTTATATTCCCCTCCCCCATAAATCTCTCATGATTCTGCCTGACCACGAGATAATGAAGGCCATAAAAGAGGGGAGGATTGTGATAGAGCCTGCGGATGGCATAGAGTCAAGGATACATCCCGCCTGCCTTTACCTGAGGCTGGGAGACGAGTTCAGGCTTTTCAAGTACACGCAGGAGCCCTTTATAGACTCCAAGAACCCGAAGAGCTATACGGAGGAGCTGAAAACAAACGGGAAACCTATAATCATCCACCCCAAGGAATTCGTCCTCGGGATAACGATGGAAAAGATAAAACTGCCCGCAGACATAGCGGCTTATGTTGACGGCCGCTCAAGCCTCGGGAGGCTCGGGATCACAGCACATATAACGAGCAGCCTTGTTGACCCGGGTTTCGAGGGAAGGCTTGTGCTCGAGATAAGCAACCTTGGCAAGATGCCTGTTACAATCTATCCCGGCTCCAAGATATGCAAGCTCGTGTTCATGAAACTCTCGAGTCCGGCAGCTGTTCCCTACAACAAGCTCCATGACGCGAAGTACGCGGGGCAGGACGGGGTTGTGGAGAGCAGGATTTACAGGGACGGCGGTTGAGTCCTCTTCCCCATAAAGCCAATAATATAGGCGGCCAAAGCCCCATGAAGGCATTTATTACCAAGCTCAATAATTAATCAAATAAATGCCAAAGCAGTCAGGCAACAAAACCTTTTTGACGTTTGTATTAACACTAGTCGTTATTGTCTTTGCTCTCCTGGCCTTCACCATCGACCTTAAATCTTGGGTGGGGAGGCTGATAGAGCCGGCCCAAAAAGCCGAGGCCGCAGCCTTTGAAGGGCCAGAAATGGTCTCCAACGAATTCCTTCTCAAGGTCAAGCCTTCCGCAAAGAAACTGATGAAAGCGGCACCCATGCCAGAGGATACCGGCATAGATTCCCTGAACAGGCTGAACAGGCAGCACAGGGCGGTAAAATTCGAGCAGGTTGCAGCCGAAGGCGGAAGGGGAAACGAGGCTATTTTCAGCTGGTACAAGGTGACTTTGCCGGGCGACAAAAAGGCCATTACAAAAAAGGACAATGTGCTTGATTTCATCCGCCTCCAGCAGGCCATGAATTATTATAAGGCCGACAAGAGCATTGAAGCTGTCGAGCCCAACTTTCTGGTGACGGCTGTTGCCATACCCAACGACCCTTCGTTCTCACAGCTATGGGGCCTCCATAACAGCAATGATGCTGACATAGACGCGCCTGAAGCGTGGGACAAAACCAAAGGCAATGCAAGCGTTGTTATAGCTGTTATTGACACCGGAGTGGACTATAACCACCCTGATCTGGGAGCCAATATGTGGAAAAACACAGCGGAGTGCAGCGGAAATGGTGCGGATGACGACGGGAACGGCTATATTGATGACTGTTACGGCATAGACACGTACAACAACGATGCGAACCCGATGGACGACAACAGGCACGGGACACATGTTTCCGGCACTATCGGTGCTGTAGGCAACAATAATATAGGAGTTGTCGGAGTAAACTGGAACGTCAGAATCATGGCATGCAAGTTTTTGGGCGCAGGCGGGTCCGGGTCCACTTTTGATGCCATTGAATGCTTGAACTATGTGAAGGCTATGAAAGACAAAGGGGTTAATGTCATTGCCACCAGCAACAGCTGGGGCGGGGGTGGCTTCTCCCAGGCCATGAGCGATGCTATACAATCCCAGATGCAGCACGGCATTTTGTTCATAGCCGCCGCAGGCAACAATGCCAAAGACAGCGACGCCTGTCCATTTTCCCCGGCCAGCTACTATCTGCCCAATGTCATCTCGGTGGCTGCAACCACCAGCGCAGACGGCCTTGCCTCCTTTTCCAACTATGGAAGGCGGACTGTTCACTTGGGCGCGCCGGGGGTCAGCATTCTGAGCACAACGCCCAATAACACATATCAGTCACTAGGCGGCACATCCATGGCCACACCTCACGTGGCAGGTCTTGCGGCTCTTCTCAAGGCCGAGAACCCTTCCAGGGACTGGATAGCAGTCAAAAACCTGATTATGGCAGGGGGGGATGCGAAAGCCTCAATGAATAACACAATCACGCAGAAGCGCTTGAATGCGCGCGGCTCTCTCTTGTGCTCCAATTCAACGGTTCTCTCCCGCCTCAGGCCCGTCTCAGCCATAGCAGCAGGCATCGGGGAGCCGGTAAACCTCAGCGCGCTGCATATCAGGTGCGCCAGCCCTAACGGGGATGTGGCGGTCTCTGCCTCTCCAGGAGGCCAGACAGCGGCCCTTCTGGATAACGGAGCCTACCCGGACCAGATGGCGGGGGATGGCATATATTCCGGCCAGTGGGTTGCCGGGGAGCCCGGGACCTACACCCTCACCTTTTCAGGCAAGGACGGCGTTAATCTGCAGGTGCTGGCCAACTACAAATATTCATCAGCCTCATTTGCTTGGAGGGCCATCAGCGGGACAAACCTCAACCTGAGCGAGGACTCTTCGGCCATGATAACCTCGCCGTTCCCCATCAAATTCGGGGGCGGCAGCTTCAGCAGCCTCTCTGCCGGCAGCAACGGCATTATCAGCTTTACTGGCCCCTTCACCTACTCTGTCAACCAGCCCATGCCAACCTCCATGACAAGTACCTTGGCGGCCCCATTCTGGGATGACCTTTCACCGAAGGCCGGGACATCCCAGAACGTGTTCTGGGCTGCAACAGGCAGCGCTCCCAACAGGGAGCTTGTTGTCGAATGGCGGGATGTGACCCATTATGGCGCATGCGGCAGCGGGACAGTAAAATTCCAGGTTGTGTTCTTTGAAGGCAAAAATGATACATTGTTCAACTATATGGATGCGGCCTTTGGGGGGAGCTGCGCAGCAGCAGACAACGGCGGCTCTGCCACTGCAGGAATCCAGGTTGGCCCGGTCACCGGAACACAATTTAGCTATAACACGCCCAGCATATCTTCCGGCACAGCCATTTTATGGACAGCCATACAGGCCGGTGAAAACCAGACAGACACAATTGCTCCAGTCGTTTCCCTTACCTCCCCTTCCAACGGCAGTTCAGTGTCTGGAACCATCATAGTGGCGGCCAGCGCTACAGATAATATGGGCGTGACGAAGGTTGAGTTCTACGTTGATGGGGCAATGAAAGCTGCGGATACCGCTTCACCCTACAGCTTCTCATGGGACACCGCTTCTGTGCCCAACGGCGCCCATTCCCTCATGGCCCAGGCTTATGACACCGGAAACAATGTTGGGGTTTCATCTCCGATAACAGTTACAGTCAATAATGCGGATATCACACCGCCGGCTGTTTCCATCGTTAACCCGGTTTCAGGCTCTGTCATATCCGGAACAGTGAATGTAAGCGCCAGCGCAAGCGATGACGCAGGCGTTGCCAGGGTTGAATTTTACGTTGACGGCGGACTGAAGAATACCGACTTTTCATCCCCCTACGGTTTCTCTTGGGATACGACATCTGCCGCCAATAGCAATCATTCCCTCATGGCCAGGGCTTATGACGCATCAGGCAATGCCGGCTCTTCCACGGTTATAGTAGCGGTAAGCAACATGGACAACACCCCGCCGTCAACAGCCATCACCGGCCCCGCATCCGGCACAGTATATACAGCCCCCCAGATGGTGGCAATCAGCGCTTCAGCCTCGGATAATGCAGGGGTGGCAAAGGTTGAGTTTTATGACGGCCTTGGCCTGAAGGGCACTGACACGGCATCTCCCTACACTTACTCCTGGAATATTACCGCCAGCGACAACGGCGTCCACAGCTGGACATCCAGGGCCTATGATGCGGCTGGCAACACCGGGACATCAAGCCCTGTAACACTCACAGTAAATATATCTCTCTCCAACAGGCCCCCGACATCCTCCTTCGTATTCTCCCCAACCAGCCCTAGACCGAGGCAAAAAATCACATTCAACGCCTCCTCCTCATTCGACCCGGACGGCTCAGTAATCTCTTACTTTTGGAGCTTCGGCGACGGGAAAACCGCTTCAGGCAAAGTAACAACCAAATCCTACACTATGGCAGGCAACTATACAGCCATGCTTACCGTGACCGACAACAGGGGAGCTAATGGCACCTCGGCAAAGATTGTCGCCGTCAGGAAATAGAAAAAGCCAGTCAGACTAAAAATTTCTGCTAACGGCTATAAATATATAGCCCTTCTAATATAATCACTCAGAAAGTGATATTTATGGGACTCAGGCCGGCGAAATGCTACAGGAGGATTGAAAGGCCCTACACGCGCAAGAGCAGGGTGAAGGCCAAGGATTATGTGAAGGGCATCCCCGAGACAAAGATACACCGGTACGAGCACGGGATTGCAACCAAACAGTTCCCTGTAAAGCTCTTCCTGGTAGCAAGAAACAGCGTGCAGATAAGGCACAACGCGCTTGAGGCGGCACGCGTTAGTTTAACCAAGAACCTCGAGAAGAGGATGCCGAAGGACGGATTCTTCACAAAGATACTGGTTTACCCCCATCATGTGCTCAGGGAGAACGTCCTTGCCACAGGTGCAGGCGCTGACCGTTTCCAGTCAGGCATGCGCCTGTCTTTTGGCAAGCCTATAGGCATTGCTGCGCAGGTGAAAGCGGGGCAAAGGATACTGATGATAAGCTGCAACCCCGAAGGCGAAACAGGAGCCAGGAAGTGCCTCAAGATAGCCTCGAGCAAGCTGCCCACACCATGCACGATAGAAAAGGTCGCTGCCCAGGCTGTTGCTGTGCAGGCTGGCTGAGCTTGTTCTGCTGCCGGTTAGCAATTTCTGATTTTTTGCAACCTATAGGTTTTTGCATTCTGCATGCCAGCAGTTTCAGCACCTTAAGGTATTTAAACCATATGTAATTACTATAGGAAAAAGTAATAGAAATCCTGAGAAGAGGAACTACTGGACACAGCCTATAGGCAGGCCGCATTCTGGCGAATTCGGAAATTACAGCCCTGAGCATGTCCTGCCTTACCATAGAGGTTTGCCAACAGGAGGAGGCGCTGGCTTGCCGGAAGGTGTTTGCGAGCTTCCACTTTGGGAAAGGGAGATTAAAACCTCCTTCAGGGACCGGAAGGGAAAGCCGGACAAAAGGCAGCGTGAAATACTTAGAAAGTACGGCATGAGTTTTGAAGAAGGCGGGAAGCATGGGAAAATTTACCTTGCTGAAGACCCTGACAGATATATTGCAGTTTCTTCAACGCCCAGCTGCGGAAACACAGGAAAGAATATCGCAAGGGATATAGTGAGAAGGCTTCTGAACGGCTATAATTGAAGGGCTGATCCACTCAGAAAAACTCAATGAACTGCTTCCCGTGCTTTTCGCAAAAAAATTTCGTGAATTTTTTCGCGGCCATTGCGCGGTGCGAGATTGCCTCTTTTTCCTTGCCGGCCATCTCAGATACCGCTTTCTGGAAGCCCTCGGGGATAAAAATCCGCTCATAAGGCAGCTTCTCGCGGCTTCCGGGGTGTATCTTCGTGTCTATCCTTCCCTTCATAATGCCTTCAAACAGCTCGTATTCGTCCCTTTTCTCCGCATAGCAGAGTACTGTCTTGAAGTATGCCGACCTGTCCTTTCCTTGCAGCGCTTCCATCAGCCCTGAAAAGCCCACATGGGTAAATACCCTCTTCGCCTTTACCCCGGGAAAATTTTTGTACGCGCTGAAGAAAATGCCGGTGTCATCAACAAGCACAGGCTCCTTTGCAATCTCGAATGCCCTTTTTGCCTTCGCAATCGCTGTCTGCTCAAGGGTTTCAAAATCGCCTTCCTTTATGTTCATCGGCCTGTGGACAACTGTAATGCCGTGCGAGTTAAGGACATTCCTGATCTCGCTGAACTTGTCATGGTTGCCTGTCGCTATGATGATTTTCATATAGTTGAGCCCCGAACTTTAAAATTCGGTTAATTATTTCCCGAACATTAATGTTCGGGTAGTACACCCCGCATAAATAGATTGTATGCGCCCATATATATTTTGCTTGCATGCTATAGGCTCACCTGCAGGTTTATAACATTGTTATTGACAAATGCTGCTTCCGCAGCATGAAAAATAAAAAAAGGGAAAAATCACATGCAAGCGCCATTAAGGCACTGTGTTGTCTGGTTGCCTGCGCAGTTCTGTGTTAGGTTAGAGACCAATGCGCCTGCGCAATAGAACTCCTTCAGCAGCGTCGATGTCTGGCAGGAGTCTGTATTGCTGAAAGGCTGGCCGTTGTAGCTTCCTGATGCCGTTCCCTGCACAAGGGGCGCAACCCCGCCGTCGGTGTCCGAGCAGCTTGGATCCGCCTCATTGTTATCGCTCGCTGAAGAGCACAGCGTGTCTGCAGGGTAGTCCTTTGCCCCGTCAGCGTCGTTATCAATATTGTCGTCGCACTGCACTGTTCCCAGTTCATTGTTGTCGCTCGGCGATGTGCATCCGGGATCATCCGGATAGTCTATCAGGCCGTCATTGTCATCGTTGACGCCGTTGTCGCACTGCAGTGTCCCTAGTTCGCTGTTGTCGTTCCTGCTGCTGCATCCGGGGTCAGCCGGATAGTCTGTTTTTGTATCCTGGTCGTTGTCAATGCCGTCCCTGCATTGCTGCAGGGCGCGTGCCGCAGTATCGCCTGTGAGCGAGGCCACTGCAAGGGCAAAGACAATCCCAACCAGCAGCGCTGCAACCAACAAATGGCTTTTCGCCAGTCGCATATAGCTATATATTGGACGGGCATGGTTATATAGCCGTGCACTAGTGGCTCAGTCAAAATATCCGGCAAAAATCTACATCCTCTCCATCACATTAATTCCCAGCAGCCTCAAGCCGTTCTCCAATACCTGCATCGCAGCCATCACAAGCGCCATCCTGAATTCCCGCTCCCCTTTCTCCGCATTAAGGACAGGCAGCCTTTCATAAAAATCCGCAAAGGCTTTTGCGAGGCTGTAACAAAAACCTGCAACATAATGCGGCCTCAAGTCCCTCGCTGCCCTCTCAACAGTCTCCGGGAACTGGGATATAAGCTTGACAAGCTCTTTCTCTTCCGGATTTTTTGCATGGTCCGGGTCAAATCCAGGGATTTTTTTTATGCCACCCTTTCTCAAAATGGAGCTTGCCCTCGTGTAGGAATATTGCAGGTATGGGGCGGAATTGCCTGATATATCCAGTGCCTTGTCCCAGTCGAATATTATGGTTTTGTCAGGCGACTGGTTTATCATCCCGTATTTCAGCGCCCCCAGAGCGACATTCTCCGCTATTTTTTCAATATCCTTCTCCTTCAGCTCCGGATTCTTTTCTTTTGCCTGTTTTGCCGATATTCCCATCAGCTTTTCCTTCAGGTCTTCATAAAGCACAACATTCCCCTCCCGCGATTTCATTTTCCCTGTGGGCAGGTTGACAAGCTCATAGCTCAAATGGCGCTCGCGCTTTGCTATATCCGGTTTCCACAGCTCGAATATCCTGAAAATCTGCTGGAAGTACAGCTTTTGCTCCGACCCCACCACATGGATTATCATATCTGTTTTGTATTCCTTCTCCTGCAATAATGCAAGCGCAAGCTCTTTGGTGGAATAAAGCGGTTTACCGTCTTTCTTGAGGATTATGCACACACCCAGGTTCCATTTCTCCAAATCAACAATTATAGCCCCCTCACTCTCCCTCGCTATCCCTTCCCTCAAAAGCTCCCTTGCAATCTCCCTCCCGGGGCCCTCCACCTCGCTCTCGAAATAGAACCTCCGGAATTTTACCCCGAAATCCTCGTATATTCTGTCAAAGTAATCAAGGCTCCACTGCCTCGTGATTTTCCATATCTTCGCCGCTTCCCCCTTCCTCTCATAAATATCAGAGTCTGTTTTATCCACAGCTTTCTCATACTCCGGATTTTTCTCAAGCATTTCATTCGCTTTTCTGTAAACCTCCCCAAGCCACCTGCCCTTTTCATAAACCTCTTTGGGCTCCTTCCCCTTTAAAAAATTCATGTAGGCCCACACGCACTTTGACACATGAGGCCCTATATCCCCCTGGTAGTTGACCCTGACCACCGCATTGCCCGCGAACTCCAGTATCCTGCACAGCGCTTCCCCCAGGCAGACGTTCCTCACGTGGCCTATGTGGAACGCTTTATGCGTGTTCGCGTGGAAATACTCGACCATGATTTTTTTGCCTGCCTTCTTTCCAGCTCCATATTTTTCTTTCTCTTTTCCAACCGCATTTATCGCAAGTTCTGCAAGCTTCGGGTAGCTGTAAAAGAAGTTGACATATCCTCCATCACTTTCTATTTTTTCAAAAAGGCCATTTTTCGGTAATTCTATTTTTCCGGCAATTTCCTTTGCAATCTCATGTGGCGGCCTTTTCAAAGCCTTTGCAAGATGGAAAGCGGCATTGCATGCAAGGTCCCCAAAGGCCGGGTTCGGAGGGGTTTCAAACGAGAGCTCAACACCGCTTTTCTTTATGACATCAGCCACTTTCAGCAGCCTCTCAGCCTCTTTCAAAGCCTCTTTTCTGGGGCTCATGTAGAAGTTATAGACAAGCCGTTATTAGAAGTTTTCAGGGACGCCGACCTCATGAAGGCCTTCCAGGTGCTTTCAGGGGCTGTGAGGGAATAAACAATTGATAAAAATTTCGGCAAATGGTAATACTCGAACAGGCTGACGAGACTATCAAACCTGAAAAGAAAAGGTAAGAAGCCTTCATGGCAACCTTCAGATGAAAACAGCCTCCCTGAAAGGCCTGAAATCCTCATCCCCTGTCAATATCTTTGCGCCAATACTTCTTGCGGTAGCCAGCACGAAAGCATCCAGCATGCCGAACTCTTTGTTTGCTTTTTTCGCCTCAAAATGGATGCTGCCGGCTTCAAAGCCAATCTCTTTTTTGACGCTTATCACAGTAGAGAGGCTGTTCATGCCCATTAAGGCTATCTTTATATCTTTGTTAGCTCTCAGGAACTTACTGATAACCTCTGCAGCGGTGGCAGAAGAGGTGAAGATTTCATTAGAGTCGTCTTCCACTATTCCCGCAACCTTTTTCCCCTTTTCAGAGCCCTCGAAATATTCAATCCATGCGTATGCATCGAGAATAAACTTAGCCATTGCGGCCTTCCATCCAGCGTTCATCTTCCTTTGTGAAAGATCCAATACCTTTGGCAGCCCCAAAAAAGCTTTTCTTCATCCTCTCCACCCTGATTTTTACCAGTTCCCCAGCCATAAGCCCTTCAATCTCTATAACATTCTTTGGCACCGTTGCGACAACAGACCCGCCGACCTTCCGCAATTTAGTGATTCCTTCCATGTTATTTAATATAACTTATAGTTATATAAACTTATTCCATGATGAAAAGGTTATTATTCACCGTACTCCACCCACATAACACCGATATCACATCTGCAATACATATTATGGGATTTAGCATTTCCAAAAATATACACTCAATCTCCGCAAACTATATAAATATACGAGCCCTTATGTTTAAGTATCCCTGACACAAAATCTTGTGTTCGGATTTGTTTCGACCACAATATGTAGTGTTAGTGGACTCTACCCAGATGGCGAGGGAAATGATAGAATGATAGAATCTTTCATTGTCTTTACAGCGGAGCACTGCCCCGGATGCGGGCCTGTCAAGGAATTCCTGAAGGGGACAAGCCTTTCAGGCAGGGTGATGGACATAGCAGAGAGCGAAGCTTCAGAGGAGGCTGTGAAGTTTGCCGTAAGGTCGCTCCCAACAGTGATATTCCTTGACCAGGAGAGGAATGAGGTGGCAAGAGCCCACAACGTGAGCGATGTGAAGTCGATAATAAGAGGCGACTGAAATGGAAACAAAAGAGGCGTTCAAAAGGAAGGCAGGCCTCAAGATAAAGCGCTATTTTACGAAAGCAGGGGAAGACCCTCTTGAGACGGCAGAATACGAGCTGCGCTCCTCGGTGATAAGGAACCCCGACGGCAGCGTTGTTTTCGAGATGCACGATATAGAAGTGCCAAAATCCTGGTCACAGGTCGCGGCAGACATACTGGCCCAAAAATACTTCAGGAAGGCCGGCGTGCCGCAATATGATGACGGCGGAAAGCCCATATTAGACAGGAAAGGCAACCCTGTTCTCGGCAGCGAGAAAAGCATAAGGCAAGTGGTTAACAGGTTAGCAGGCTGCTGGCGCTGGTGGGGGGAAACATACGGATACTTTGCAGACAGCGAGGATGCGCAGGCTTACGAGGATGAGATGAAATACATGCTCCTCCATCAGATAGGAGCCCCCAACAGCCCGCAGTGGTTCAATACAGGTCTGGCCTGGGCTTACGGAATCACAGGGAAGCCCCAAGGGCACTATTATGTTGATTATGACACAGGCGAGCTTACACTCTCCAGAGACGCTTACACGCACCCAACACCCCACGCGTGCTTCATCCAGTCGCTCAGGGATGACCTTGTGAACGAAGGCGGCATATTCGACCTTGTCACCAAAGAGGCAAGGATCTTTAAGTATGGAAGTGGTACGGGGTCGAATTTCAGCACATTGCGCGCAGCCGGGGAGCCTCTCTCAGGCGGCGGCATGTCCAGCGGTTTGATGTCATTCCTGCGCATCTTTGACAGGGCCGCAGGCGCTGTGAAATCCGGCGGGACCACAAGGAGAGCCGCGAAGATGGTGATACTCGACATAGACCACCCTGATGTGGAGGGGTTCATAGACTGGAAGATGAGGGAGGAGCAGAAGGTCGTTTCAATGGTCTCGGGCAGCAGATCCGCAAACAGGTGCCTCAACAATATCCTCAAGGCCGCAGCGGAGGAGAAGACGGCTGATCTGGACAAAGGCCCCAGGCTTAAAAATGCCGTGCTGGATGCGATAAGGCACAACATACCCGTCAATTACATATTCCGCGTTCTGCAGCTGGCGAAGCAGAGCATCGGCCGCATCGAATTCCCCGTTTTCGATACCCATTACGAATCGGAAGCGTATATCACAGTGAGCGGCCAGAACTCCAACAACAGCGTCAGGGTTACAAATGAGTTCCTTAAAGCAGTCGAGGATGATGGGGAGTGGAATCTTACCAGGAGGACGGATGGCGCGGTGGCAAAAAGGATAAAAGCAGGAAAGCTGTGGGACAGGATAACATATGCGGCGTGGGCATCCGCAGACCCGGGCCTGCAGTTCGACACAACAATCAACGAATGGCACACATGCCCTGCAGGCGGGAGGATAAACGCAAGCAACCCGTGCGTCACAGGGAATACCCTCATCGCCACAAATGAAGGCTACAGGAGAATAAAGGAGTTGGCCGGTAAAAACGCATCCATAGTCAACG
>CAYUWT010000013.1:0-11779 GCA_964448625.1 uncultured archaeon | reverse complement strand
GTAGCTGCCTTTCATGGCCTCTATGACAAGGCTCCTTATCTTGAACCTCTTGAGATCGCACTCAAGGTCCTTCACCTTTCCGACATATTGGCCCTTGTTCGTGAAAACGTCCTTTTCCCATGTATCGCTAGCGCTTGATATCCTTATGGCCATTACAGCACCTATAACAGGTTTGCTTTCCTTCTTTATAAATCTTTTTTTGAGCATTACTAATGTAATGCGCTATGTGCTGGATAATATAATCCGCGCAAAAGATATAATACACACATACAAAGCAAACATAAAGCTGGGATGGCCGAGAGGCTTAAAGCCGTAGGGTTGGCTAAAGGCGCAGGGTTGCTAACCCTGTGTGCTCTGCACGCGGGGGTTCGAATGGCCTTTCTTTTCAAAAAAGAAACGCCAGCGAAAGAAAACAAAAATGAAAGGAAAGGTTCGAAATTCCCCCTCCCAGCGTTTAACCCTTTTTCGATATGAACTTGTCAAAAAGCGTTAACGGAAAAAACTGATTAACCCTTTTTCCAGCTAAACGTCCCGCATACAACAATTTCCCGAACTTTAAAGTTCGGGTAGTTAACATGCATGCGGGTAGTTGGTGAGCCTGTCAAGAAATTTAGCCACAAAGAGTTTCAATGTAGGTGGCATTGTCCTGGGAATATACTGCTGTCACAGTTTTGTTGGTGGAGCCTTTCATCACACCCACCTCGCAGAAAAACGCTTCATTCTCCAAATATTCCAGAAGGCTGCATTTTATATCCCCTTCAACCCTCCACCCGCCAATAACCTCAGGCCCGCCGTTAGAAGCCTTGTAGCCGTAGGAGAACTGGAAGATGCTGAGGTTCCTGAATTCCGGGCATGTGTCTTCAGCGGGTGATGGTGCTGCGCTCCCCCCGCCGCCAGTTCCTTCACTGCTTTCCTTGTCGGGGTTTTGTTCCGCCTCTCGCTGCCCCTTTTCTTCAGGCGTTGAAACCGGGCCAGCTGAACCTCCGGCTGCCTTCTCATTGCCTGTTCCGCTCTTTTCTGCCGGCATGGTGGAAAATAATGGAAAATTGCTGTCGCTGAAGTAGAATGATAAAAGGATGTATATTATGAGGATCAGAGGGATGGAAGGGGGAATAAGGAGTTTCTTTTCCATGAATAAGTATCGTCATGGCTGGAATTAATAGGGCTGTTATCAGCGTTTTCTTCGCGCTCTCCTTCTCGTCCTTCTTCCAAACGGAGCATGTGGCCTTTGAGGAGCAGTAAGCTGGCCAAAGTCGAACAATGGTATTGGGCTGAAAGCAGGCTTTTGCGCCCTTTTTCTACTTCTGATTATAAGGACTACAAACACTATTATCCCGCCTACAAGCGCGATGTCCATAGAGCTTAACTGGGTCTGCTGGATGAAGCTTGCAAGGCCTGTCACAGGAGTAAAAGTTTCTTCTCCAGAGCTCTGCTGCGCTTTCTCTTCCCCCTGTTTTTTCACAAAAAGCACAAAACTGTCATCTTTTGATATCTCATCAGACTTCACGCTGACCAGCACTGTAACTGCGGTCCTCTCTCCGCTGAGGCCGAACACTGTAACTTTTGATTTTTTCTCCTCCCGGGGAAGCTGCGCATCCCATGATTTAGGGCTGTAATCGTAACCTTCAGGAGGCAGGCCGGAAACAGATAACTTTACGTTGTTAAGGGTTGTCTGTCCTGTATTTATCACGGAAATTTCAAAGACTGCTGGTCTGGCTGCGAGAACTTCTGCCTGCAGAGGGAGCAGAAGGGCAAGCTCCTTCTTCCTTTCCACGCGAACCTGCCTTGTGAGGTTTCCGGGCTCATAATTGGATTTTGATACGCGGAAGATAAAATCAATGAGGCCGTCCTCATCAGGTGAAGACAATGTGCCGGAAAAAACACCTTCGGAATCCGCCTTGAAAGTTAGAGTGGCATTCAGAAACCTGAGCTCTATATCGGCGTCGCCAACGAAGATGCTAGTACTCCTTACAAGACCTGTGATCTTAATGATATCATTAAGATAGTATTTATCCCTGTCAAACTTCACTTCCGCCTCAAGCCTCTTAGTCTCTCCGATGACATACGCTGAGAAATGCGTAACAGGTATTATGACCTTGTTGGCTATTTTATCTATTTCTGCAGCAATAGGAGACCAGCTGCCGGAACATGCGCGTGCATCAAGGTTCCAGTTCACGCATGTGAGTATCTGCAGCGAGTCCTCATTCCTTATCTTGGAGGCATCATAAGTTATCTCCAGCGTGCCGCTTTTGAAGGGAAGGGAAAACTCAACAGCAAAACCCGCAGCAACGTTCAGACCTTCAATTGAGGCCTCAGGGAAAGAGTCAAATTTCAGGAAATTGTCCTGAGCGGCGGTTATCTCTACTCCCTGAAGGGAGGCCTTGAGCTGCTGCATCTGCAGGGAAATGTCATAATTGCCGGCCTTCACAACACCCTCATATCTCCCCGAGGCTATTTGAATGGTTTTTTTATAACCGGCTGCACTGAATTCAATGGCTCCGGTTGTGTCACTCTGTATATCCGACAGGTGGCCTCTCAGAGGAAGAGCATATGTGACACTTTCGGTTTTCCTCAGAACGCTTCCTCTGAATTCGGTCTCAAAAACCGCATCATAGCTGCCAGGAGGCCTTGAAGGCGCTGTGAACTCTATGGTTTCGCCATTCCTTTCATATTCGACAGCCTCGCCGTCAATGTACAATCTCAAAGCTGTATCTTTCAAAAAGGAGAAGCCTTTGTAAAGGCCGCGCACTGTCGCCTTAATCCTTTGCCCGGAAAATACCTCTGCAGTCTGCAGTTTTGCTGAGAATTCTGTTGCAGGCCTAACAGTAAGATTCATCGTCCCTGCAATCTTCCTGTCTCCGAGAAGGGCCTCGACAGTCAGGGTATGGGCTCCTGCAGGAACAGAAGCGACAGAGGTTTTCAGCGTCCACCTGTCCTGGAAAAAGAAAGGATGTTCCACTGATAGTGTGATGTCATTGACATGTACATTGAAGCTTACATTATCCGAGATCGCAAGGCTTGAAGGCCTGCTGACAAGCTTTACTTCAATCTGGAGCTTCTCATCCTCAAAAACTGTAGTTGAGCCCGTAAGGATGGAAATTTCCGCATTCTTCACCAGCAGCTGTTTTTTTTGCGAGTTCTCAATGCTGTTCGTGCAGTATATATGGTATTCGCCCACCAGAGGAGGGCTGTATGCCAGCCTCCAAGTCAGCTGGTCTATGGCTGTGAAATCAAAGAGGTTTGCTTTTATAGGCTGGTCAACAACAGCGAAGAGGCTGGCCGTTTCATTGGACGAGCATATTATGGTCACCTGGTTTCCTATCCATATCTCATGGCTGTCAAAAGCTACCGCTACCTCTCCTTTTGCGCTCCCCGCGCCCGCCACGATAAGGAGGGCGGCAATAGCTATGATTCTTCCATGCATTTGATATCACACAACGCAGCCGAATGTTATCCAACCACCTCCGTAGTTTCGGAAAGCGCAATTAGGGGCGCCTGAGTCTCAAAAACTGATAATATTCCTCTGCCGCAGCTCACATTGCTGTTTGCGAGAATCACAAGGCTCTCAATATTATATATGAACGACTCCTCTTTTATACTTGAGCCGAAAAATAAACATATGTTCTTAGTTATACTGTATATCAGAAAACATATGTTTATGATATATGCCTAGGATAAAACTGCACGAAATTGATTACCTGCGGAAAAGCCGCCTCATCCTTGCCAGCCTGGGCCTTTTATACGGGATGCCCGCTATGCCTGATGCGATGCTGTTTATGGAGATGGAAGCGGGAGAGAACGGGTCATGCAAGAGCACAGGGGTTCTGTAGTAGAGGCTCTTCCTCACAGCCGCATCTTCGGGGACAACCCCAATTACAGGTGACTGTATTATCTGCTGTATTTCCTGCTGCACAATTTCGTTCTTTCCCTTCACCCTGTTCAGTATCATCCCTGTTATCCGCTTCCCTTCCTCTGCAGCATGCTGCACAAGCTTCATCGAGTCAACGACAGACGGCAGGTCAGGGTTGACCACCAGCATGAACTCGTCGCATGCCTTCATCACTGTAAGAGAATCCTTGCCAAGCCCCGGCGGCGCATCAAGCAGCACGAGTGAATCTATGCCATCAAGGAAACGGCGCAGCTTTGAAGAGCTGACAGACTCGCCTATATAATCCATCGAAAGGGAGCCCGGTATGAAGCTGAGCCCTGACTGGTGGGTGTAGACAACATCCACGGGCTCGAGATTCTCATCCAGAGCCTCCATTATTCCCAGAGGGAACTGGTAAAATCCGAGGTGCAGGCCGAGGTTGGCCCCTGTTATATCACCGTCTACAAGGAGGACATTTTTTCCCATCCTGTGGAGCGCTATTCCGAGATTGACTGCGATTGTGGTTTTCCCGACACCGCCCTTGCCGGAAACAATGCCCACCACGCGCTGCATGCTTTATAATTTGCCCTTCCTCTTTAAGAAGAACGTGAAAACAAGTGCTGCAAGAGCTGCAAAGAATATATAGATATCAATATTGTCCTTCTTTCCCTCAAATACAACGGTGAACTCTTTTGTCGCCGGCCGCCTGCCGGGGGAGGCTGCGGCTAAAGAAATTTTCGTGGGGGAATTTGTAGCCGGCATAAAGGCCAAAAAAACCTCCTTTGTTTCGTTGGCCTTTATGCCAACCTTGCTGCTCTCGATTATCCACCCTATGGGGTATCTTTCCGGCAGTATCACAAGATCGCTTATGTCTTTTGTGCTCCTTACGCTGATTGCTAACTTATCACCCTGTGTTTTCAGGGAAAGGAGTTCTATAGTGCCATTCTCATTGCCATATATTTCTTCCACGCTGGTGTTGAATTCTCCGGCGTTCAGGATTTCGTTGCAGTAGTAGAGCCGAAGCATAGCTGAATAGTTGCCGGGAGGCAGTATTGAGTGAAGGGCAAGCTCCTCTCCCCGGCCTGCAGGCAATAGATGCTCAGAAGACCATGAGGTATATACAAGACCTGACACATTGTGGAAATCTATTCTAGCGCGGCTTCTGCAGGCGGCAGAGCCTGTGTTTTCCCAAAAAAGCCTGTATTCCTGGTAGCTGTCATTAACGCTTATGCGCCCAAAATCCAGCCTACTATCTATCACTTCCCTGATTCCTATGCTCACTTGGAGGGCTGCCGAAAGCTGGATAAAGACAAGCAATGCTAATGCAGACAGCGCAGCGGGAAGGATTTTCACGCCCATTGCAGCACCGCCTCCATCAGCCTGTTTCTGGGGGTGACCGCTTCCACAATCAGCTTACCGGAGAATTCGCCTGCCTTTGACGCCCACAGGGCAACCTCTAACTCCTTTTCCTCAAACGGGCCGAATATCATGGTCTGCCGGGACAGGTTTATGTAAGGCGAGATGTCGCCTATGATGCGGATAATAATCTTTGAATTCATGTTTGCGTTATTGGAAAGCCTGATGACCTTCCTTGAAACAGAGCCCAAAGGCATGGTGCCGAACTCCAGCTCCCCCGAATCGAGGCTGATTCCTATTGTCCTGTTCAGCTCAGTCACGTTGGCTGATATTGGAATTGATGAGGATTCCCTCACATAGCCGAAGGCTGACACTACCGCTATTGAAGCTGCTGCCACAAGGATTATCAGAATGCGCTTCATTTCCTGTTCCTCCAGTAATACACAATTAGCAGTGTGACCGCGATAACCAGCAGGAGCAGCGTGTTGTCCTGCGGCCTCAGGGCTTCTGGCAGAAAAGCCTGCCCTGTAGCGGGTGGCACAGAGGTTATAAAAACCTGTCTTGCATATGAGCTGGAGCCTGTCACCCATGACGAAAAAGCCTCAACAGTGTATTCCCCGCCGGGCACAGCCTGCGGGTCGAAGGGCATGGGTATGGATACGAGGTTTCCGGGAGGTATAGAGGCTCCGTTCGCCTGTGTGTAGATGTCCGGCTGCCCTTTCCTTGCCAGCCTGAGCCCGGAGTTTTGCACACGGAGAGTGACTGTCCCGTTGTTCTTGAGCAGCACATCCACATCCCTCCTCTCAGGCTCGTGCACAATGCCGACTATATATCCGGATCTTGTTGCTTCTCCAGGTACCCTGAAGACGAAAAGGAAATCGACAACGGTAATGATGCCTACGTTGGTGCCGATGGCCTGCCTCCTGCTCCGCGGGTCCAGGCTTACGTATCCTGCGTGGTATCCGGGCTCGGCATCCCGCGGTATTCTTACAATGAAGCTTATCTTTTTGTTCGCATTTACCTTCTGGCTGCCTGAAAAGAAATCCTGCCTGTATGAAGGCACTGTAACAACCTCCTCTATGAATTCGACCCATGTGGCCATATCCTGTTCAGAGGCTTCTTCGGGCACAAAAACATAACGTTTGGCCGGTCTTTTGTTCAGGAAGTCAGAATCAGCAGGCCTGTATTTCACATCCAGGACGACCTCCTCATTGGAATCGCTCAGCACAAAGAATTCAACAACATAGTTTTTGCCGCTCTCAACAATACCCATGTCGGCCGAAAAGGGTGTTACGCCTATCGAAAGGGCTTGTGCAAATGAGGGTGCTATAGCCGCGAATATCAGGGGCAATGCAACAGCGGACACCAGACGCATAAAACATATATATTATGCGGATTTTTATTCGCCTTGCGGATATTGTGCCCGTGGAGTTGAAATAAGCAGGGGGTATATACAAGAAACAGATGTTTTCAGTTATGTATAAGTATATAAATGAGAAAGACAAAAGTAATACACAGCATGACCAAAGCATCTGGAATGTTGCTGATACCTGTAGTTTTGGGCATTCTTGCTTTAATTATACTATCGGAAAACGATCTTGTTCTTGTTAATGCGCTGAACGCCACCGATACTGCAACCTTCAACATCACGATAGCCGCGCAGGCAGCCGTTGATATCAACCCCAACTCGAGTACATGGGAAAGCATCACCCCAGGAAACTATACAACCTCCATCAATTTCACCATAGACAATATAGGCTCAGTGAACATAACAGAGATATGGGCTGACACAACAAACCCCTCTTCCAACCCCTTTGGAACCGATAATCCGCTGGCATATGACACAGGAAACTTCGTACAGGTCAGCAACAATTCAGTGGACTACTACTTTGTAGATACCCTTGAATTCAACACCTCACGCCTTCCTTATATAACATACCGCGCAAGCAATGTGGCTCAGGGGAGGTTCAGGTTTGCGGAGCAGGAATATTTCTGGGATGTTGTGAACCAAACAGCAACAAATGTCCCGGGAGGCTGCGCAAGCGCCTCCACCTTTGCAATCTCGGGGCAGGCCCACAACCGCTCCCACACAGGAGACACAAACCTGAATGACGGCACGCCTGCTACCGTCACGCTGAACAACAACAGCGGTGCAACATGGGGGATGGGCAACCTCCCTGCGATAACCGGCCTCACCAACAGCTCGAGCAACGCAACAGGATATTGCGTGGCGGTTAATGCGGCATGCACTCAGGTCAGGCTGTTCAAATACAACAAGTTCATAGGCAGCGACCCAACGGATGATTCAGGAAGGTGCACAACAGACGGACCGTTTATCCGCTCCGCAAACGGCCTTGCGCCGGGGGCTGGTGTTAACATAAACATACGCGCTGCCGTGCCTTTTGGGGTGCCGGATGGGGAGCTGACAACCGGCACGCTTACCCTGAAGGCGACCAGCGAGTAAGCGCTTCGGCATTTCCGTTCTTTAAACCAGCAGAAGAATAATTAAATGGGATGCAAAGTATATCGCTTGTTGCAGGGGTTCTTGTGCTGCTCCTTGGAGGAGAAGCATTCCAGCATCCATTGGCAGGGACGGTTGTGAGCGCCCAGTCGGATGATACAATAGCATGCATAGCCTACAGCATATTGCCGTTTTACGTGGTTGCGAACACAACGGCCTTTTTCCGCGTCTCGCTGAGGAACTGCGGGACCCAGAACTTCACTGCCTCCCCTCTAATGAGGTTCACATACAGCAACTCAACAGTAATACAGGAAACTGTCTATGATTCCTTTACGCTTGGAGTGGGGGAATCAGCAGACGTTGATTCCTTATTCCCGCCGGGCTACCCTGACGGTAACTACAATGTCACAGCCATCGCAAACTACTCCAACGAATTGGGGGGCAAAAGCGTTTCCATCAGCGCTGTATTCTACATAACCAGCACCGGCATTGTCACTATTGAGAAAAGGACTGAAACACATGTGACAAAAACCGTTGCTGCAGCAACATCTTCAGGAGGTGGAGGGGGAAGAGCAGCCGCAAAGCCCTCAAACGCCTCAAACATTACGGCCCTTTCCCCTGTTCTTGCAAGCCTGAATGTTACCGCTGAGACCTTCTTAAACGCGACAAAAGGTGTAACATTTCCCCTCAATGTCACGCTGACAAACACGGGCGGGGAGGATATAGAGAACATATCAATATACCCTGTCCTGCCGTTTGCGGGCAATGCCACCGGAGCGGAAATCGATTTGATAAGCCCCAACCAGACTGTTCCGCGCACAATAGGGATTGTTCCGGCAGAGGAGGCAATGGAGCAGCTTTATATTGTGCCGCTCAACATCTACACCAGCGGCGAGCTGTTCCAGGAAAAGATTTTCCTTGTGAATGTGGTGGAGCCTGAAAATCCGGTTGCGAAGATAGAAACAATAGAATATCTTTTTGAGATGCCGGCTTTTAAAGGCGAACAGCTCAGGACTGCATTCCTTGTGAAAAACAGAGGGGACATTCCGGTGAGGTATATACATGGCTCGGTCGAGAACTTTGAAGGCTGCATTGCAGCGCCCTCTTTCAGCGGGATAGAGTCTCTTGAACCGGGAAAAGCAGGGGAGATGGCTTTCACGGCTGAGGCTTTGGCGGTTGAGAAGGCATGCAACGCCACGCTTGTTGTTTCTGGGGAAGGGGCTTCGGATATAAAGCCTGTGAGGATTGTAGTGAAGGAAAGGCCAGGGCTGTTCGAAGCGCTTGCAGACTCTTTCAGCGATTTCTACAGCTGGTTTGTGGACCAGCTTGTCCAGTCTCTCGCGCATGTCTCCAAATTGGTTTCAAAAGTGTACGGGAAATAAATCAGCTAGCAAAATCCGCAGCTCTTATTCCCTTTAAATTTCTGCTCAGAGAAAATAATCAAAGGGAATGCAACGGAAAAGATTTTTTTCCATATTATTGATTTTGCTTGCAATATCAATAGCCGGAATGATTTTTTCACCTATGACAGGGAGGGTCATAGACGACCGGGCATTCAACATAACGGTTGCCAATGCCACTATAATCTGCAAGATGTTCCACTTCGTGCCGGAGAAGATATTCCTCAACACGACAGCATTCACAAAGGTGCTCGTCAGGAACTGCGGCAACCAGAATTTCACAGCAAGCACATCAATAACATACAGGCAGCCTAACGGCTCTGTGACGAACACAACATCCTCCGGCTACTCTTTGTCACGGCTGCAGGAAAAATTCGTTGAAGGCATGTTTTTCGCCAATTACTCTGTATATGCCCCGGGCAACTATACTGTTGCTTCTATAACAGACTATTCAAACAGCTTCACCTCAGGAAGCATTGAGATAAACGCAACCTTTGAGGTCCTCAACGTGACCATAGAACACACCAATGTGTCTGTAGAGGTTGTCACAGAGGTCATTGTGGCTGCCGTTGGTGGAGATGGGGGAGGGGGTGGTGGAGGGGGAACGCAGATTGAGGCTCAAAAGGGCCCTCCAAGGCTGGCAGGAAAGCTGAAGATAATAACCCAGAAAGATATCCTCAATGCCACAAAGGGTACGCAAATGCTGTTCACTGTCACATTTGAGAACACAGGGGAAGGCATTATAGACAATATATCAATAATACCCAGACTACCCTTCCCGGGAAACTTCACCCCTGCTTATGTGGATTTGCTGGAGCCTGGAAGAATTGTCTTCAGGCAGATCGGCATAATGCCGGATGCCGGTGCAGCAGAGCAGCTTTATTTTGTTCCTTCTGATATTTATGTGGACGGAAAATTTTTGCAGGAGGTAGCGGTGGTTGTGGAAGTTAAGCCTTCCACGCCCTACTTCAAGCGGATTGAGATAATAGAATATCCCTTTGTGGCAGGCTTTTTCTCAGGAGAGGACAAAACAATAAACTTTCTTGTGAACAACACAGGCACCCTTGCGGTAGGGGATATAAAGGGCTCGCTCGAGAACTTTGAAGGCTGCATTGCAGCGCCCTCTTTCAGCGGGATAGAGTCTCTTGAACCGGGAAAAGCAGGGGAGATGGCTTTCACGGCTGAGGCTTTGGCGGTTGAGAAGGCATGCAACGCCACGCTTGTTGTTTCTGGGGAAGGGGCTTCGGATATAAAGCTGATAAGGCTTGATGTCAGGGAAAGGCCTGCGTTCCATGAGGATATATTGAATTCGGTCGCGGCCCTCTTGAAATGGCTGGCGGCCCAGATAGCAGAATTCATAGGCAATATCTGGAAGTTCATCATAAGCATATTCGGCCTCAAATGAAGTGGCGACGAATACCTCCGCATGCAATCTCCAGGCTGCAAAGAGTCGAAGAGACAGACTATTGCCATCTGCCATATAAACAGAAGATGATATGCTAGCTTTGCGCCCCAGCGCATTAGTCCGTCCTTCAGCCTACTGAGAACTTCATTGCACTGTCTTTCAACTATAGCCCTTCATCTGCTCTACAGGAAGTTTCAGGTTCCTTCAATGTTGTGGAAGCGAGAGAGAAAATAAAGAAGAAAAGAAAAGGGAAAGGTTTAAGCGCAAGCCCCGTCCAGACATTGGGTTGTGGAATTGCCCACACAATTATAGGTCATGTTGGTTGCCAATGGTCCGGAGCAGTAGAGCTCCTTGAGCAATGTTGGGGTAATGCAGGAATCTGTGTTGCTGAAAGGCTGGCCGTTAAAGCTGCCTGAAACTGTTCCCTGCACAAACGGCACATAGCCGCCATCCGTATCTGCACAGCTACTGTCAGCTTCATCGTTGTCCTTCGCTGAGGCACACAATGTGTCAGCCGGGTAGTCTATTTTTGTGTCTTTGTCGTTGTCAATGTTGTCATCGCATTGCACAGTTCCCAGCTCGCTAGTGTCGCTCGGGGATGTGCAGCCGGGGTCGGCCGGGTAATCTACCAAACCGTCGTTGTCGTCGTTGATGCCGTTGTCACACTTTATTGTGCCGCGCTCGTTGGTGTCGCTCGGTGAAGAGCAACCCGGGTCATTTGGGTAGTCAATCTTGGTGTCTCCGTCATCATCCAGTCCATTGTCGCATTTGATGGTCCCGCGCTCGCTGGTATCATATCTGCTGCTGCATCCGGTGTCTGCCGGGTAGTCTATTTTTGTGTCTTTGTCGTTGTCAATGCCATCACGGCATTGCGATACAGCTAAGCCTGTAACACTCAGAGAAACAGCTCCTACAATAACAAGTGCAGCAACCACAACCAGCGCTAATAGTATTTTGTTGTTCATATCCTCCTGATAAATATAGGGCAGAGGTTCTTTATATACAAAAAAGTGCCAAAAATATCTCAAAGGTGTCCGATACCAAAGTAGAATCAGGCGGATTTTATTATATTCTCCGCCACTTCGTGCATCTTTTCAAAGTTCTGCACTGTAAACTCCCCTGAATATACCAATTCCATTGTCTTGAAAAAGCCCATCGCATTGTCTTTTACGGCCTTCGGTAGTGTGGAGCGGCTGATCTCATTCACAAGCTCCTCATATGTCAGCTCCCTTTTCAGATCAAGTCTTATCTCAAAAAAGTCACGCAGCACATGGGCGGTCTGGACAATT
>CAYUWT010000012.1:0-11925 GCA_964448625.1 uncultured archaeon | reverse complement strand
TGCCGTGTTTTCCGAGGACGGCGGCATGGAGATAGAGGAAAACATGGATATGGCCAAGATGGCGGAGCTGCCGCTGACAGAAGATGGGATAGAGAAGAAAATCGCGTCCATGCTTCCCAAAGGAAGGGAAGCGGATATGAAGGCGTTTGTGCTAAAGGCGTATGGGTTTTTCAGGAAATATGGCTTAAGCTATCTTGAGTTCAATCCCTTTATCCTGCACAGCGGAAAATTCGCACCTCTCGATGTGGTGGCCAAAATGGATGATACAGCTTTGCTTAACAACGGGGCCCAGAATATAGAATTCCCCTCCCCTTTCGGAAGGGAGCTTACCAAAGAGGAGGCTTTCATAAGGGAATTGGACGAGAACTCGCATGCCTCCCTGAAGCTGACCATACTCAACCCCAGGGGGAGGGTGTGGACCATGGTCGCAGGAGGCGGGGCAAGCGTGATATTCGCGGACACGATTGCGGACCTGGGGTATGCGCACGAGCTTGCAAACTACGGGGAATACAGCGGCGACCCCGCTGCAGAGGAAACATACCAGTATGCAAAGACTATACTGGACCTTATGACCAGGGAGAAGGATGCAGGGGGAAGGGATAAGATACTTATTATAGGGGGAGGCATAGCGAACTTCACCGATGTGGCCGCGACGTTTGCCGGGATAATCAGGGCCACAGAAGAGTATGCCCCCAGGCTGAAGAGGGTGGGGGTGAAGATTTTTGTCAGGAGGGGCGGGCCCAGATACCAGCAGGGCCTGGAGATGATGAGGAAGACTGCTGAGAATCTGGGCCTGGCGATTTCTGTGCATGGGCCGGAGATGCACATGACAAGGATTGTGAAGCTGGCGATGGAGGGCTGATTTTGTCTGCCGGTTTTGCCATGAAAAACGACTGGAGGCTTTTTGATGAGAACACGCAGGCCGTTGTCTATGGAATGCAGCCCAATCCAATACAGCGCATGCTGGACTTTGATTTCGTGAGCGGCAGGAAGAAGCCGAGCGTAGCCTGCATTGTCAACCCGGGTTCGCACGGGATACTGGCCCATTTTTTTGGAAAAGACCAGATCCTTGTGCCTGTCTATCCTGATATTGCTTCGGCCTGCAAAAAGCATGCGGATGCCAGTGTTTTCATAAACTTCGCTTCCTACCGGTCTGCGCACAAGGCGAGCATGCATGCGATGGAGCAGGATTCCATAAGGGTCATAGTGGTCATAGCAGAAGGGGTCCCCGAGAACCAGACACGCGAGCTGATAGCCCTTGCCAAAAGGAAGGGCAGGGTTATAATAGGGCCCTCAACAGTAGGCGGGCTTGCAGCAGGAAGATTCAGGATAGGAAATACAGGGGGCACGATTGAAAACATCGCAGAGAGCAAACTCTTCAGACCGGGGAGCGTAGGGCTTGTCTCGAAATCGGGAGGCATGCTCAACGAGCTGTTCAACATTGTTGCTAGGAACGCGGATGGTGTGAACGAGGGGATATCCATAGGCGGGGATACCTTCCCGGGATCTGATTTTCTTGACCACCTGTTAAGGTTCGAGGAGAACCCTGAAATAAAGATGCTGGTGATGCTTGGAGAGCTTGGGGCCGGGGATGAGATTGAGGTTGCGAAGGCTGCCAAGGATGGGAGGATAAAAAAGCCGCTGGTTGCGTGGGTGTCAGGCACAGTTGCAAAGCTGTTCCAGTCCGAGGTGCAGTTCGGGCATGCAGGAGCAAAATCAGGGGAGGAAACAACTTCCGCGCAGGCGAAGAACAGAGCCCTCAAAGAGGCTGGGGCAATAGTTCCGCAGTCTTTTGATTCGCTGGGAGATGAGATAGGGGCAGTTTACAAACGGCTTGTCTCCAAAGGGGTGATCAAGCTGAAAAAGGAGTCCCCGATACCCAGACTCCCGATGGATTACAAAGCGGCTGCTGCAACCGGTGTTGTGAGGAGGGAGGCGCAGTTCATCTCCACCATCTCCGATGACAGGGGGGAGGATGTTGAATATTTAGGCAAGCCGCTGGGCGAGCTGCTGAAGGAGGGAGCAGGCATAGGGGATGTTATAGGAAGGCTGTGGTTTAAAAAAGAACTGCCCAAATCCGCCTCCCAGTTCATAGAGCTTGTGCTTATTGCAGTTGCTGACCACGGCCCTGCGGTTTCAGGGGCGCATAATGCTATTGTGGCTGCAAGGGCCGGGAAGGATATAATCTCAAGCCTTGCCAGCGGGCTGCTCACGATAGGCCCGAGGTTTGGAGGGGCTATAGACGATGCCGCGAGGGTGTTCAGGAGGGCTAAAGATTCAGGGATGGGCCCGCAGGAGTTTGTTGAGCACATGAAAGAGCAGGGCAAATACATACCGGGCATAGGGCACAGGGTAAAAAGCCTGAAGAACCCTGACAGGAGGGTTGAGCTCCTGAAAGAATATGCACGGAAGCATTTCAGGGAAACCGAATACCTTGATTATGCTCTTGAGGTGGAAAAGCTCACAGCCGCGAAAAAGGCAAATCTTATACTGAATGTTGACGGGATTATAGGTGTGCTGTTTCTGGACCTCATGAAGAGCTGCAAGGAATTTACGGAGGAAGAGATTGAGGAAATAGTGTCAATCGGCTGCCTGAACGGGCTGTTTGCTTTGGGGAGGAGCATAGGGATAATGGGGCACATAATAGACCAGTACAGGCTCAAAACCCACCTTTACAGGGTGCCTGAGGATGACATTCTGTATGTGAAAGGCTCTTGAGTCATGCGCGCTCTAAGGAAGCCTGTTTGAGGGTCCTGTATTGCTCCCTTAGTCTTTCCATTTCCCCCATGCTGCTTTTCATTTTCTTATTGTCATATCTATATACGAACATGGTTTCTCCTCCTGCGCTCTCCTCTGCCGTAAAAAGGCTGCCATTTATCGAAATATTGTAGTAAGTCCGCTGCGGATAAAAGCTCACCACTACCTTTGAGCGCAGCCGTTTAACATCGTCATGGTTTGTGACTATCTCATCCTCGCTTATCTCGCCAGCATACAACAAATAAGCCTCAAAGCTCTTCAGCCTTTCCTCATCCGCATCACCAATACTGCTGCGGATACCTTTTCCTTGCGCTTTTGCCGGCGGCGGATGCCTGTCATATTCTATATTCCTCATCAGCTTCAGCTCCCCGTAAGTGAACCATCTCGGCTCGGAAATGGCGCTGAGCCTTTCCCCAAGCTTCTCAACATTGCCGTTTTCTATCCTCGCCATATATTTCCTTCCGCGGAAATTGAACTCGTCTGTATCCCCCCTCTTTTTCAGCTCAGCAATGTCGCTTTCAGAAAGGAGGTGCGACTCATTCAGCTCAAAATAGTCGAGCAGAGCTGCATAATCCCCAAGCAGCTTTGTGGCTATAAGCATCCGCGGCCTGTATGCAGGATAAATCTCAATTACGCTGCCGTGCTCAATGTATTCGCCGTCCGCAACTTTTCTCCTCCCCTCCTGAAGTGGCTGAAAGCTGTCCATGGCTATAACAGCAGTTTGCAAGATTGGGTATATAAAACAATTACCGTAAAAAATGTAAAAAATACAATTATACGCTTATAATATTGCATAAATGGAAAAATGTTCCATTTCTTCAATCGCCGAACCATTTTATGAACCTTTAAAAAGGCTGCGGGTGGAACAGTAGAGATAAAGTGCTATTATGCAGGCCATAAAGAACCGGTTCAGCGCCCTTTCAGCAATGAATTTTGGAGGAAAGAAGTTCCAATACTGCAGCCTCAGGGCCCTTGAAGAGGATTTTGAAAACGCTGCAATGCTGCCGTTCTGCATAAAGGTCTTGCTGGAATCTGCCTTAAGGAACTGCGACGGCCTGCGCGTTACGGAAGAGGATGTGGAGAGGCTTGCAAACTGGAACCCGAAAAGCCCTTCCGGAGATTTCCCTTTTATACCTGCAAGGGTGGTGATGCAGGACCTTACAGGAGTCCCGTGCATTGTTGACCTTGCTGCGCTTCGCGAAGCTGCTGCATCGATTGGTTATGACCCGGGGGAGATACAACCGCTGATACCGGTTGACCTTGTCATAGACCATTCGGTCATTGTTGATTCTTATGGCACTCCTGATGCGATGAAGAGGAACGTGGAAATCGAGTTCGGAAGGAACATGGAAAGGTACAGGTTCCTCAAATGGGCGCAGAAGAGTTTCAGCAATCTCACCATTGTCCCTCCGGGAGTCGGCATAGTCCATCAGGTCAACCTCGAGATGCTTTCCAGAGGGGTTCATGTCTCCAAAACAGGCAAAGGCATGCTTGTTTATCCCGACAGCCTGCTGGGAACAGACTCGCACATGACCATGATTAACGGGCTGGGGATTGTCGGGTGGGGTGTCGGCGGCATTGAGGCAACGGCTGCAATGCTGGGGCAGCCGCTAAGGCTTAGAATGCCGAGTGTGGCCGGTTTCAGGCTTACCGGGGAGCTGAATGAGGGCGTTACTGCCACTGATTTGGTGCTTACCATAACAGAGCTGCTAAGAAGGAAAGGTGTGGTGGGGAAGTTTGTTGAATTCTTTGGGGACGGTGTAAGGAACCTTACCCTCCCAACGAGGGCTACGATAGCGAACATGGCCCCGGAATGCGGGTGCAGGATAAGCTTCTTCCCGTGGGATGAGGAAAGCGTAAGCTATCTGCTTGCCACAAAGAGGCCTAAAGATGTGGTTGAGCTGATGGAAAGGTACGCAAGGGAGCAGGGGCTTTTCATGGACGGCAGCGAGATTGAATATTCCGAGATTATAGAGCTTGACCTGGGAACGGTGCAGACATCCCTTGCAGGCCCGCTGAGGCCTGAGGACAGGGTGCCCCTCTCCACAATGAGGGAGAATTTTAAATCTTCCCTTTTGAAAAGGACTGAAGAGTTCGGACTTGGGCTGACAGATAATGATTTGGGAAAAAGCGCTACGGCAAAGATGGACGGCCACGACTATAAGCTCACCCATGGCTCTGTGGTTATTGCAGCCATAACAAGCTGCACCAACACCAGCAACCCTTCCGTCATGATTGCCGCAGGGCTTCTTGCCAAGAAGGCTGCGGAGAAGGGTCTTTCTGTACCTGCCTATGTGAAGACCAGCCTTGCCCCGGGCTCGAGGGTTGTCACCGAATATCTCAAGGAGGCGGGCCTGCTGGAATATCTTGAAAAGCTCAGGTTCCACCTTGTGGGATATGGATGCACGACCTGCATAGGCAACAGCGGCCCGCTGCCGGCAGAGGTGTCTGGGGCCATAAAGGAGAGCGGGATTATAGGCTGCGCGGTTCTCAGCGGTAACAGGAACTTCGGCGGCAGGATACACACTGAAGTGAAGGCCAATTACCTTGCATCGCCTCCGCTTGTGGTAGCATTTGCGCTTGCGGGAAGGGTTGATATTGATATGGATGAGGAGCCCATAGGGAAAGGCAGTGACGGGAAGCCGGTTTACCTCAGGGACATATGGCCTTCGGAGCAGGAGGTTGCGGAGGTAATGGAATCTGTCATAAAGCCTGATATGTTCTCGGAGATGTACAAGGATATGGAGAACGCCAGCGCGGAGTGGAACAGGATTGATGTGGCGGAGGCAACGCTTTTTGCGTGGGACGCGGGTTCAACCTATATAAGGAAGCCGCCGTTCTTTGACGGTTTCGAGAAAGGCGAAGCAGGGATACGGCCTGTCATTAACGGGAGAATAGTCGGGATGTTTGCGGACTCGACAACAACGGACCACATATCGCCTGCGGGCACAATATTGCCTTCAACCCCTGCAGGAAAATACCTGCTAAGCCTTGGTGTCCCGCAGGAAAAGCTGCACAGCTACGGGGCCAGAAGGGGCAACCATGAGGTGATGATGCGCGGGACTTTTGCGAACAACACCATACAGAACATCCTTACCCCTGAGGTGAGAGGCTCCGCAAGCATGCATTTCCCGGACAAAGAGAAGGGGAGCTTTTACGACATCGCCATCAGATACAAAAAGGAAGGCGTGCCTACAGTCATTCTGGCGGGGAAGAATTACGGCAAAGGCAGCTCGCGAGACTGGGCTGCGAAGGGGGCAGCACTGCTTGGGATAAGGGCTGTAATAGCTGAAAGCTTTGAAAGCATACACAGGAGCAACCTTATAGGGATGGGGGTCATTCCGCTGCTGTTCAAAGAGGGGGAAAATGCGCAAAGCCTTGGGATAACAGGGGAAGAGACTGTTTCTATACCTGATTTAAGCGAAAAGATAAAGCCTGGGCAGGAGGTTAAAGTGATATTTGAGAAAGACGGAAAAAGGAAAGAGATAAAAGCAACCCTAGCGATAGAAACCGAGCTGGAGATAGAATACCTGAAAAACGGCGGCATTCTTCCCTATGTGCTGAAGCGGCTGGTTGGGAATTGATTAGCCTTCTTTTCAAAAAAGGAAACGAAATACTCCGGCAATACTCCAACATTTCCTGTACTATTGGTTTATATATCTAACCCTCCATATCTGTTATCACAAAGGTGAACGTGATGCCATACCTCTGGAAACCCCCGCTAAGAATATAAGAGAGTTGTCCGGCAACAGCATTATTTCTTCTCTCTGGCCTCGCTGAAAAACAATTGCTCTTTATACTTTGCAGGCTTGCGGCTGAAAGGTTGACAAGGAAGCAGAAGGCCGTGCTCGAATTTGTTTCAAGAGAGGAAAATGAGGGCAAAACTTCTTATCGTATAGTGAACGAGCTTTCAAAGGAATTAGGGTGCTCCCGCGCTATTCTTTATAACAGCATCAATTCCTTACAGAAATTTGGCCTGGTTCGCAGAGATTCGGGAAAATGTTTAGAATTAACATCCAGCGGCAGGATTCTTGTTATTTATACGAAACAGGATGGCGACTATCATGAACACTGAAGACTTACAGAAGATTAACAGAGAACTGAGAAATTTTAGTCAGAATGGTAGGAAATTCTGCTTTCACAATTTCGGCAAGGTCGACGACATCGTTGTAAGACATGAAATCATACCAAATGAACTGGCACGGTTTGTCGCCGATCTTTTCCATACTGAAGGCGAAATTTTCACTGAGATAGTCTTGAGGGATATACAAATAGCCAACGACACAGAAAACTACGGCACGAAGCCAAAGTTCTGCTGCCTCCATCCGCCTACGGGTATATATGGTATTTATGAACACGAAAGAAAACTCGACGAAGGAAAAGGCATCTATCCTCTTGTCTTCTTCATAGGTACTTACGACATAGATATCTTCTCAGAATCTTACAATTCTCCTGATTTCGGCCCGTATATGAATGAAAATAAGGAGATTTCTGAGTTGGAAGCGATGCTCAATGACTTCAGCTTTGAAGGCCACGGAGAATTCAAAGCAAGGAGATTTCCTAAATATCCGGAAGATTCAAGAAAGACGCGCTATTATCAGAAAACTTACGGAGATAGAGGCTATTTCAGTGGCGAGCTTGTTTATCACTTTCCACAGTTTCCATGCGGCGGCAGCATCTATGCGGCATTTATTGCTGTAAAATGCCTGCAAAGGCAGAAAGGCGGAGGGCAAGATAACATTTTGCCGCTTCCAAAGCAAGTTCGTACATAAGGAGATTATTGTGGCTATGAATGCTTTCACTTTTGGATTGGGGAAATGGAGTGCCTGTAGTAATTTTATAAGCTTGCAAGGAGGTGAGAATTGTGAATGAAGCAAAAGCAGTCAACGGAAAGGCGCAGATAAGGAAGCTGAAATTCCTGGCTGGCACAGATTTTCTGCTGGGGTATGAAAAAAACAGAGGATGGGCAACTGAACCTGATTTGTATGAAAGCCTCGGCTTCGTCGCGGAGCTTATCATGCCTGACGGGAAGGAAAGAGTGGTTACAGGCTGCGTAGAGTATGCACCTTCCAATGGCCGCTTGCTGGAAGAGGCTAGGCACGCTGTAATTGGTCATGGGAAACGCTATACAGGGAGACATATAGATCCGGAAATGCTGAGAAACCTTCCTGGAACGATTTATCGCGATTTTCAGGGGAGGGAAGCGCACATAGAGTATGCAGGTCCCATGAGCGGCGGCCATTTCGGAAGTTATTAACCGCTTCATACAATTAAATCAATATGAAACCAGAGATAGACCCGTGGGGCAAAGGGGACGTGAAGGACTACGGGAAGATAATGGCAGACTTCGGTCTCGAGCCTTTCGGGAGGTATGCGAAGCTGCTCCCCGACCCGCCTGTTTTCATGAGGAGGGGCGCTGTTTTTGCGCAGAGGGATTTTGGCAGGGTTTTTGAATGCATAAAAAACAAAAAGCCTTTTGCAATGCTTACCGGTTTAATGCCCTCGGGGAAGTTCCACCTTGGCCACATGATGGTCGCGCAGCAGATTGTCTATTACCAGCAGCTTGGGGCGCAGACCTTCATAACCATTGCGGACACGGAAGCGTACAACGTAAGAAAGATGGGGATGGAGAAATTGAGAAAAATAGCGATAGAGGAATATCTTTTGAATTACATAGCCTTGGGCCTTAAGCCGAAAAACTGCACAATATATTTCCAGTCGGATTACATAACGCCTTATTACAACCTTATCGGGAAGCTCCCAAGGTACACAACGGAAAATGAATTTAAAGCGATATACGGTTCACTTGAGCCTGCAAAAATGATTTCCGTATTCACGCAGATAGCTGATATCCTGCAGCCGCAGCTTGAGGAGTCCGGGGGGCCAAAGCCTGTGATTGTGCCTGTCGGTATAGACCAGGACCCCCACATCAGGTACACGCGCGATATTGCCTCGAGAATAAAGGATTATAATTTTGTGCTGCCCAGCTCAACATACCACCGCTTCATGAGAGGACTGCAGGGTGGCAAGATGTCCTCCTCTGACCCGTTTTCATACATAGCATTAACGGATACTCCGGAAGAGGCGGAAATGAAGATAAGGAAGCATGCCTTCTCCGGAGGGAGGGAAACTGTAGAGGAGCACAGGAAATTAGGGGCCAATATTGAGGTGGATGTGAGCTATGAATACCTGTTCAACCTGTTCGAGCCAGATGACAGGAAAATGCAGAGGATAAAGGAAGATTACGGAAGCGGGAAGATGCTTACAGGAGAGCTTAAACATATATTGATTGAGAAAATAACAAAGTTTCTGGAGGAACATCACAAAAGAAGGGAGAAAGGGAGAAAACTGACAGGAAAATTTTTAGACTGACGTCAACTGTGACTGCTATTCTCTTGTGTAACACTGTATAAGAGGGAGTGACGGAGGCTTTTGCTCTACCTGCACACCCTGTTTAGCAAGGTGCGCTTTTAGTGCCTCGTAATTGCGCGCCTTAAGCGCCTCATAGGATCCCAAATCCCGCATACCTCTCTCTAATGACACCATGTCAGTAAACCGCAGTATTTCATGCACACGGGATTGAGGTCTCTTTCCCATGGAACTAATTTGTCCGAAAGGGCTGCTAAGGAATTTCCCATCCCAGACATCTATTATTGTGCCAGTCGGGCACAAATACGCAGCATCTGCCCCTTCATAAACAGCATAGCCCAGTTTCTGAAGTGTTTCATGAAACTGCCTGTTTTGCACCATGCCTCTGTCTTGATATTGTGCCATATCGTCCTTCCAAATTTTTAATTTTTTATCTTCCAGGCAAAGTATATAAAATTTTCCCGTTTTTATCGAACATTTGTTTCATTAATAATGATAATTTTAAATATTTGTTCTAACAAATAGGGTATATAGGAGTTCAGGCAAAACAAATATCTGGTAAAAATCGGCACTATGCGGCTTACAGATTTGGACAAACGCATTATAAACGCGCTGCAGAATGATGGCAGGCTGTCTTACAGGCAACTGTCAAAGATCGTGAAGTCCTCCCCTTCGACCATCATGCATCATGTCCACGAGCTGGAGAAGGAAGGCGTTATCACAGGCTATTCAGCCAAGATAGATTATGATAAGACCGGCCATGATATCCATGTGATAGTCGAGATGAAGATAGCCAAAGGCAAGTTCGCGGAGGTGGGAAAAAAGATAGCCAGCCACCCAGGCGTTCTTGCCATATACGACCACACGGGGGCCTTTGATGCGACCGTAATCGCAAGGTTCAGGAACAAAAGGGCAATGAACATCTTCCTCAAAACTGTGCAGGCATATGAATACGTGGAAAGGACGGAGACAAAGCTGGTTCTAAACGCTTTAAAGGAGGAAGGGATTAAGATAAGATGACTATTCGCATACGAATTTAATTTTGTATGCGGATTAAACGTCCCGCATACATTTTTAAGCTTGTATGCGGCAGATAATTACTCGCATATAGATTTAATTTTGTATGCGAGAAGTTGTAACGCGGGGATTCCCGAGAGGCCAAAGGGGCAGGGGGCAACCAGCCGCAAACGAAATGAGCATGTATGCGGCAAATCAGCTGCCTGCCAAACTTAAGGTCACAAGGCGCTTAAGTTTTGAGAGGGCAAGTGCCCTATGATAGGAAATCCTGTGGCTTAGTGCCTTCGCAGGTTCAAAACCTTTTCCGAATGAACTTGACAAAAGGTTTTATCCAAAAACTATGGAAGGGTGAAACTCCTGCTCCCCGCATCCATTTCCCCCTTCACTCCAAAATGCGATATTTGGCGCAAATAGAAAATATCCTGTCCGAAAAATGCGTCTTGCGCTTAAAATGGCTCGCTATCTTTTTGGCGATGCCTTTGTTGCCCTCCAGCCCCATCAGATAGGCTGCGCTTATCCCCTTTTCTGCCAGGTCGGCACGCTCTTCTTCATTTCGGTTCTCATCTAAGGCTAAATGCAGAGCTACATAAGCAAACGCAGCCATATGCGCAAGGTCTGCGGTGGAGGAAACCACATCTGTGATCTCCCCTTTAAGTTTGCGTTCGGCATAAGCTGTTACATTTGCCGGGTTGACAATGGCTGGAACCTGAGACCCTGCATGAGCATATTCCACAACGGCAGCATAAGCATTCTCTTTAGATATGGGAACCCGCGATCTGACCAGATGTGCATATTCCACTGCAAAATCAGGATTCCGCCTTGCATCTGCCCCCCGGCTTTTTACACTTTCGTATTTTTTGGAAAGCCTCTGGACAATCTGTTCCAGGTCTTTGTCCATAAATATCCCAAAAAATATTAGTATGCGGCTTTATAAATGCTCCAATTACTTCATTAGTAAGTAGTTAATAATCAATTCTTCACAGGCTTTACCTTGATCCCTATTGACTGCAAATTCTTGCGGAATTTCTCAAGCGCTGTCTGTATGTCAGCTACGTTCCTTGCGCCCGTGCATATAATCTTGCCCGAGCGGAACAGAAGGAAAGCAACCCTCGGCTCCTTTATGCGGTAAACGAGGCCCGGGAACTGCTCAGGCTCGTATTCCGTGTTCTCCAGTGTGAGCACAATGTCCTCGAGGTTGAGGTCGGCCTTGATTTTCGTTGAGGCTACTATGTTCTCTATGTGGCACTCGTATTTCTTCGGGACCTTGAACCCGAGCTTCCTGATTATCCCCGCCACCTTCTCAACAGCAAGCTTTGCCTCCTTTATGCTCCTTGCCCCTGTGCAGACAAGCTTCCCGCTCGAGAAGATTAGTATAGCTGTCCTCGGCTCCTTTATCCTGTAGACAACGCCGGGAAAGCGCTCCGGGTCGTATTCCGTGTCCTCCAGCTTGGCCACAAGGCTGTTCAGCTGGATTTTCACGTTTAGTACCGCGAACGCTACTACATTCTCCACCTTTATATGGAACTCCGCCATAACTCCTCTCCCATCCTTCAAATTCTGTTTTTAAATTATATATGTATCCACCATTAGTAAATGGATAGTATGGCCGCCGTGGTGTAATGGTCAGCATAGCAGCCTGTGGACAGCCCTTTTCCAAATGAGCTTGTAAAAAGCGCTGGTGGAAAAGTGCAGAAAGCTGTTGGTCCGGGTTCAAATGACCCTTTTTCCACTAAACTTCCCGAACAGTTGACTACCCGAACATTAATGTTCGGGAAATTGTAG
>CAYUWT010000011.1:2409-12101 GCA_964448625.1 uncultured archaeon | reverse complement strand
TTATCTCGTTCTTTCCAGTCATATCAAAGCTTCTTTTCCCGGGATTAAAAGCGTATTAACAGCTTCGACAATTAAATGGATGGTGAGGATAGCAGCCCTCGTGGGCGACATATTTTTCATTGCAAAGATAGGAGAGATGGCAAAGCAGTGCAACTCTCCCATTGAGTTTGCGGCGGAAGAAAAAGCTTTTCTGGAAAAGATAAGGCTTTCAAAACCTGATTTCGTTGTGGTTGATCTTAATGCGAAAGACATTGGCATTCTCCAGCTGCCATCAAAAATCAAATCCATCTCTCCCAGAACAGAAGTGACAGGCTTCCTTGCCCATGTCCAGACCGACCTGAAACAGCAGGCGGAGGAAGCAGGCTACAAGGTTTACACGCGTTCGAAATTTTTTGAGGAGTTGTCGAATATTCTCAAAAATTTGTCTGCAAGCTCTCGATAAAGATATAAAACTTACTGGCTATTCGATAAGCATGGCAAAAAAAAATGCTGCTGGTAAGCTCCTCAAGATGCCACCCTACAGGATATTTGGAGCACTGTGAGTATGAGATAAAAGCTTTACTTGGCAACCCCCCTCTTAAAGTTTATTTCGTGCCTTATGCGCGACCAAACGGCATGAGCCACGAAGAATACACTGAAATTGCAAGGAAGAAATTTGATGGAATGGGATATGAACTGGCTTCTGTTCACGAGTTCCCGAATCCGCGGAAGACGTTAGAGAAAGCAGAGGCGCTTTTTATTGGTGGGGGCAATACATTTGTTTTGCTCAAATCGCTTTATGAAAATAACCTTCTTGATGCGGTTAAAAGAGCGGTTGAAGAAGGAATGCCATATATAGGGTCAAGTGCAGGCTCTAATGTTGCGGGACAGACAATAGAGACAACCAATGACATGCCGATAGTGCAGCCGCCTTCCCTCAAAGCCCTCGGATTATTCCCTTTCAACATAAATCCCCATTATGTTGACCGAGACCCAGATTCAAAACACAGGGGAGAAACAAGGGAAGAGAGGATCAATGAGTTTCACTGCTTCAGTGATATACCTGTTTTCGCCATAAGGGAAGATGGAATGCTGAAGATTGATGCTTTTGCGGCACAGCTGATAGGCAAACAGGATGCAAAACTTTTCCTGAGGGGACGGGAAACGGAAATATACAAAGCTGGAGACATTTTATTTTTTTCAGACTTGGAACATCTCAAACAGCCGTAACTGAATCCTAAATGCGTAATTTTCTCATGTGCTCGACCCTTTTCCTGACCAGCTGCGGAGTCCCTATATCCTGGCGGTGGAAGACAGGGCCATCTATGGACCGGGCTGCATATTCCGCAATCCTCTCCCCCTCCGTGATATTGTCAGCAATCCCCACGCAGCCTATCGCGCGCGAGCCGGCCAGGAAAAGCCCTCCTTCTTTCTGGTCCACAGAGGCGTAATAAATCCTTGCCTTTCCCGTGTTCCCTATGGCAATCCTCTGCCCTTTGACAGGGTTTGACGGGTAGCCGTTGGGCACTACATATTTGCACACTGTTGCCTTCTTCTCGAACTCGATTCTCATCTTGTCAAACCTTCCGTTTATTATCGCATCGCAAACGTCGAGGAAATCCGTTTTGAGCAAAGGCAGGACATTCATGGCTTCGGGGTCGCCGAAGCGTGCATTGAATTCCATTATCTTGGCCCCTTCCCGCGTCAGCATGAAACCGCCATACAGTATCCCCTTATAATCCAGCCCTTCCCTTTTCATGGCGTCCACGACCTGCCTCATTATGTCGAGCGCGCTGTCGTATTCCTGCCGGCCCATGAAAGGCAGCAGATGGTTTGAATCAGATATCGAGCCCATGCCTCCCGTGAAAGGCCCGGTATCGCCTTCGTATGCAAACTTGTGGTCCTGCACGGCAGGCATTCCAATCACATTCTCCCCGTCCACGAAAGCCATCAGGCTGAATTCTTCCCCTTCCATCTTCTCTTCAACAATAACTTTAGCCTGCCCCCCTATCCCCCTTTCAATAATTTCTCGCGCATATCTTTTCGCCTCTTCCAGATCCTTAAGCTGCCCCTGGAGATTGTGGTCAACTACCTTTACCCCCTTTCCTCCTGTAAGACCCAATGGCTTTACAACGACAGGCTTTCCGAAAGAATCTATAAACTCTCCGGCTTCACCACCACCATCAAACACCCTGTAAAAAACCCTCCCTCCTGTTTTGTATTTTTCCATGAGGTCCCGTGCGAAAGATTTGTCAGTCTCTATCCTCGCCGCCTCTCTTTTTGGCCCCACGCAGGGTATGCCCCCCGCTTCAAGCGCATCGCAAACGCCTTTTTCCAATGGCAGCTCAGGCCCTATGACTGCAATCTCAGCCCCGCATTTCTCCGCGAAGGCAGAAATAGAGCCAACATCATCCATCCTGCCGATAAAGAATTCTTTAGAAAGCTTCTCAATGCCGGGATTCCTGGAGCTCATGAAAGAAAAAAGCTCAGGCTTTTTACCGCTCCTGCAAAACGCTTCAGCGAGTGCATGCTCGCGCGCCCCGCTGCCCACAAGAAGGACCCTCATATCTGTCATTCATTCCATTCTATTTATCCTTTCCAATAGCCTGTGCACCGTAGATATGCAATTATAAAACTTTAGGATAATTGTAAAATGGTGAGCATATGCCTACCTTCATGGAGGAAAGACGCCCCGAGGGCATACCAACTTCGAGGGATATTGCCGTATACGCCGCATGCCCGCAGTACGCGGCTTATTGCATCTGGAAATATGGGAAAATCCCCTATCCGTATCCTGTGGACCAAAAGGCGCTGCTGAGGTTCAGATTCGACGTTTTCTCCGAGGCATATGCGCAGGTTTTCAGGGCCATCAGGGACGAGGGCGGAATAGCCCACCCGGACAAAATACCCGAAATTGTCAAAGACTCATACTCCGATGCCAGAAGAGATGCCGGCCGCAGCAGAGCAAACCTCAGGAGGCATTATGGAAGATGGGAAAGGGAAGGAAAAAGAAGGACGTACAAAAATATCGGCAGTTTTATGAACAAAGCGGTGGAGTATACGGAGGCCGCGTTGGAGGGGATGGAAAGGCTTATCGAGCAGCAGCGCAAATGGAGCGAGGAAAATTTCGGTGCCGACAGCCCCCAAGGCTTGATAGCGGGTGTTGATCAATACGGAAAAGTGAAGGGCCACGATGATGTTGTTGCAAGGCCAAACATCATGATTGCACGCAGCAATCCGAAAAGGGTTGAGTTCATAAAGCTGAAAGGCGGGCAATTCACCCCGGAATATGAGGGGCGGTGGCTTTTTGTGGACCAAGGAAAACTGGCAATGGATTACTGTTTGTATACAGAAGACCTTGGAACCCTTTATGAGGCAATAGAGGTTTTCAAGCTCCGCAAACCGAAGAAGATGTGGGAGTTTGCCATGCTCGGTATTATCCCTTCAGAAGACCTGCAGATAGTCAGCAGCGCCATCGAATCCAGGATTTTCAGGGCTTCCGATTTCGTGGAAAGGCTTGAGGAAGCCAGAAGTGACCTTGAGGAGTTTCTGAACATAGAAAACAAGGAGGTATGGTGGAAATACAGGCCCCATTATGAAAAAACATGCCCCAAGAAGCACCCTGTGCATGATGTGGAATCCAAAGAAGTGTCTGCAGTTACCCTAAAATAGCCTCCCTCTCAATATCCCTCTCCATCTCAAGCTTCTCAACCTTTTCTTTGGTAATCCCTGTCGGATACACCCCATCCAGGCATGCGGTGCACAAATCGGGCAGGGCAATGGCATTCCTGAGCCCCTCTATATCCTGATAGGTCAATGTGTCAGCCCCGATCTGCTTCCTTATCTCCTCTATGGATTTCTCAGAAGCGATAAGCTCCTTCCTCGTGGACATGTCTATCCCGTAAAAGCACGGCCACTTTATCGGCGGGCACGTTACGAAAAAGTGCACCTCTTTTGCCCCGGCTTCCCTTATTATGCTCACAATCCTTTTCGAGGTTGTCCCCCTCACAATGCTGTCATCAACGACTGCAATGCTTTTTCCCCTTATCTGCTCCGTTATAGGATTCAGCTTCAGCCTTACTGAATTGTCCCTCATCTCCTGGCTGGGCATTATGAATGTTCTCCCTATATACCTGTTTTTGATAAGCCCCTCGCGATACGGAATCCCCAGCTCCTCAGCAACCGCTGTTGCAGCAGGCTTGCTTGTATCAGGGACAGGTATAACCAAATCCAGCTTCCTGCTGTTCGATTTCTTCCACTTCCTTGCAAGCTCCCTTCCCAATGCAAGGCGTGCCTCATAAACAGAGCGGCCTTCTATTGTCGAGTCGGGCCTAGCGAAATAGACCCACTGGAACATGCAGTGCGCGTTTTTTCCCCTTTTTATTGCTTTCTCATGCACCTTGAGGTTTTTGTCAATGAATATAACCTCCCCCGGAACCACATCCCTTATGACCTCATATCCAAGAGTCTGGAGCGCGACCGTTTCAGAGGCGAAGCAATAGTGGCCTTTCTTTTTCCCGAAAGCAAGAGGCATGAACCCTCTCGCATCCCTTGCGGCTATAATACCCTCCCCCGCAATCATGCATACAAGGGAATAGCTGCCTTTTGCCGTTTCCATCATTTTGCCTGCTGCTGAAAACACGGATTCCCCGCTTACAACCTTGCCTTCAAGCCCGTGCGAGAATATGCGCAGCATAAGCTCGGTGTCAGCAGTGGTTTCCAGCCTCCTCCCGGTTTTCCTCACAGCCTCTCTCAGCTCGCTGCTGTTCTCAAGGTTCCCGTTATGTGCCATGCCTATTTCAACTGCCCGCACATTAATGCGGGTAATCCTTTCGTTTGACCACAATCGGCTGCGCATCGCAGTTGATGTTCGAGCCTGCGGTCGGATAACGCAGGTGCCCTATGCCCATATCCCCTTCCATCATTTCGGGTTTAGAACCGAACACATCAAAAAGAAGCCCCACCCCTTTCTTCACATAAGCCTTTTTCCCATCCGCAGTCATAACCCCTGCTGAGTCCTGCCCCCTGTGCTGGAGCGAAACCAGCCCGTTGTATATGTCCGCAAAAACCCCCCCTTTCTGGGTTATGACCCCTATAATGCCGCACATAAACAGCCCTCTCTCTCCATGCAAGACAACTTCCCGCACATTAATGTGCGGGTAATAGTAGCGTGTACCGCTTTCATGTTTTCTATTGTAAAGGCTCTTTTTATTCCTTAAACTAAAAGTTGCTTATGAAGCGCATCGCATATCTGCTCTACCCCCTGCTCATACTGTTCGGCATCATGACAGCCGTTATAATGGTCACAGCTATACTGGCCTTCCTCCGCTGATTACTTCCCGAACTTTAAAGTTCGGGTAATCAGTTACCTCACATTAATGTGCGGGTAATCAACTTCGGATTTAAGCTCCCAATACAACTTATCTAAATGATTTCCCGCAAGGAGATGCAGGCAGTTGCCTCCTCTTATGAAGAGCCTTGCATAGGAGTTCTGGGCTCGCATTCAGCTCTGGAGATTGCAAGCGGGGCCCGAAAGGAAGGGTTAAAAACCGTAGTTATCTGCCAGATGGGAAGGGAAAAAACCTATTCAAAATATTACAAAAATCTCTTTGACGAGATTGTGATCCTTGACAGGTTCTCTGAGATAACAAAAAAGGATACGGTAAAGCGGCTTGTTGAGCTCAGCACCGTTTTCATCCCAAACAGGAGCTTTTCTGTTTACGTGGGCTATAATAATATTGAAAACAGCTTTTCTGTCCCTATTTTTGGGAGCAGGGCGCTGCTCAGGGCTGAGGAAAGGGATGAAAAAAGGAACCAGTATTACCTCCTTGACAAGGCAGGAATCAAGAGGCCTGAGGAATTCAAGAATCCTGAAGAAATCGATAGGCTGTGCATTATAAAGATAATGCAGAAAGGCTCTGTTGAGAGGGCCTTCTTCTTCGCTTCCAGCCCCTGGGAGTTTGAGAAAAAGGCTCAGGAAAGAGTCAAAAGCGGGCTGATAAGCAAGGAAGGGCTGAAAAATGCGGTAATAGAGGAATATGTTTTGGGAGCGCTATTTAATGCAAACTTCTTTTACTCCCCCCTGAGCGGAGAGATTGAGCTTTTGGGCTTTGACAGGAGGATACAGACAAATTTAGACGGCCTTCTCAAGCTGCCTGCGAAAGAGCAGCCGGAGATAAGCGAAACAGTCCAAAATATAGAAGTCGGCCACATGCCCGCCACAATGCGCGAGTCCCAGCTGGAAAAGGTTTTTGAAGCTGCTGAAAGTTTTGTTTCAGCCTGCAAAAAGGAATATCCTCCCGGGCTGTTCGGCCTTTTCGCGCTGCAGGGCTCCATAAACAAAAAGCTCGAATTTGTAGTTTTCGACTGCTCGCTGCGCGTTCCCGGCTCCCCCATACTGGAATCCGTGAGCCCATACACCTCCTACAAGTATGGGGAGATTGTTTCTCCCGGGAGGAGGGTAGCTATGGAGGTAAAGAGGGCTGCGGAGGAGGGAAAGCTCGGGGAGATTGTCACATAACATGGAATTTAATGTTTGGTCAACGCAAAGTATTTTTATACCCAACACAATTATTATATGGCCCGCAATCAACCAACCCACAAATCATATACCATAGCTACTCTGGGCAGCCATTCCGCGCTCGGGATACTGAAAGGGGCGAAGGAAGAGGGGTTCAAAACATTGTGCATCTGCAAGCCGCAGGACCGCATAACCTATGACAGCTTCGGGGTTGCTGATAAAATAATAGAAACCGCCTCATTCTCGGATTTCCCGAAGCTGAAGGGGATAGACAACAAAACAATCTTTATCCCCCACGGCTCCTACACGGCTTACGTTGACATGGATGATTTCCCCTTCCCTATTTTCGGCAACCGCGAGCTGATTAAGGTTGAATCCAACCGCGACACCCAGCGGGAATGGATTGTGAAAAGCGGCCTGAAGGTGCCTGAAGTGTATCATTCCACTGAAGACATAGACGGCCTCGTAATTGTCAAGTTCCACGGGGCTGCAGGCGGCAAAGGGTATTTTTTGGCCTATTCCAGGGAAAACTTTGAGGAGAAGAGGAGGAGGATGGTCAGGGCCGGGATAGTGACTGAAAAACAGCTGGAGAAAATCCACATACAGAAATACATAATAGGGGTCAATGTGTATGCGAGCTATTTCAACTCGGTTGTGAGGGACGAGCTTGAGCTGCTGTGCTTTGACAAGCGCTATGAGGCAAACGTAGACAACATCGGCCGCGTGCCGGCTGAGGACCAGATTGCCACGATGGTGACGCCCACCTATACTGTAACGGGAAACATACCCCTTTCCATAAGGGAGAGCCTTTTGCCGGAGTTCTTCCGCATGGGGGAGGCGGTAGCCAGAACCGCAAGAGGGCTCTCGGAGAAGGGCATGATAGGCCCCTTCTGCCTCGAGAATGTGATTAACCAGAAGCTTGAGATAATAACATTCGAGCTTTCCGCGAGAATTGTTGCTGGCACTAACGTGGACATAGGCGGGGGGCCTTACTTCCACCTGAAGCACGGCCCCGGGATGCACATGGGCAGGAGGATTGCGCTGGAGATAAAGGAAGGCATACAGCAGGGCATGCTGGATGAGCTTTTGACATGAAAACTGAAAAACATAAAAATCCTGTATCTCGATTGCACTATACCAAGATAGGAAGTTTTGGTCTGCATAACCCCGTGGAATTACATATGCAGCTCAGCCATACTAAACTCACCCAAAGGCCGAAACCGCAAGGTATGCCAGCCCTCCTGCAGCCATCGCAATCGGTATTGTAAGAATCCACGAATAAAATATCCTCCTCGCTATGGTCCACCTGACAGCTGAAACCCTTCTTGTAACTCCTACACCCATAATCGAGCCTGTTATGGTGTGCGTGGTGCTGACGGGTATCCCGAAATGGGAGGTTGCAAAAAGGAGGCTTGCGCCTGCTGTTTCTGCGCAGAAGCCGTTTATCGGCCTGAGCTTTGTGGTCCTTATGCCGAGGGTGTGCACGACCCTGTACCCCCCTATGAAGGTTCCAACACAGATTGCAGTCGCTGACGCGAAAATGACCCATGCGGGCACATAGAACTGCGGCCCCAGCATGCCCGCGCTGAACAGGAGCAGGGATATTATCCCCATCACCTTCTGCGCATCATTTGTCCCGTGGCCCATGGAATATGCGGCAACGGAAAGCAGCTGGAGCCTCCTGAAATACCTGTTTATTCTTGAAGGGCTCTGCCTCCTGAAGACCCAGAGCAGTCCCGCCTGGATGAAAAACCCAAGCAGAAGCCCTATGAGGGGCGCGAGGAATATGAACAGCAGCGTGTCGAGCAGCCTCCCCGGGAATATCACGGCCTTCAGACCGCTGGCCATTATTGCGCTGCCCAGCAGCCCGCCTATGAGGGAGTGGCTTGCTGAGACTGGCACCCCCCAATATGTTGCGAGATAAACCCAGAGAATGGCCCCAACGAGCCCGCCAAGGATGACGAACTCGCTCACCAGCTCCTGCACAACTATCCCTTTCGCTATTGTTGTGGCAACGGAAACCCCGAACACGAAGGGCCCTATGAAGTTGAAGGCAGCGGCCATGAGGGCTGCCTGCCTCAGAGTCAGCACCCCGGTAGCAACAACTGTTGATATCGAATTCGCGGCATCATTCATCCCGTTGCCCACATCAAAGGCAAGCGCAACGGCAATGATGAAAGCGATAAGCAGGAGTTCAAGCATGCTTGACCACGATGTTTTCTATCACATTCGCAACTGCCTCGCCCTTGTCCAGCAGCGCTTCCAGCTTGTCATACATGTCCTTCAGCTTCATGACGTGCAGGGTCTCATTATTGCTATTGTTGAAGAGCGCCGCCATGATGGAATGGTATGCTGCATCTCCCTTGTTCTCAATCTCATGCAAAGCGATGCAGCGCTCCTGGGCCTTCCTGAAGTCTGAGAGCTCCGACACGGCCATGCTGACCTCTTCGACCATCTCCCCGCATATCTTCGCCATCGCCCCTATCTCTCCGGGTATCTCCTCCAGCCTGTAAAGCAGCAGGAACTGCGCGGCCTCGTTTATTATGTCAATCAGGTCATCAATAAGCACCGCCAGCTGGTGTATGTCCTCCCTGTCTATGGGGGTGACAAAGCTCTTATGGATGCCCTCGATTATCTCGTGGGTTATCAGGTCCCCTTCGCTCTCTATCTCCTTTATCTTTTTTGCCGCTTTCTGCCTCTTCTCAGTGCTGCTCCCGTTGAAATGCAGGACAAAGGCTGAGAACTCTTCAGATGCCTCCTTCGCAACCTCCGCCTGCGAGGCCAGCATTTCGAAGAACCTCCTTTCGTGCGGAAGGAAGAAATTCAGAACCCTCTTCATAGGTTGTAATATTTTGATGTTTTATATTCATTTAACCTTTCTTTTCACACAGCCCTTTTCCCGCCAAACGTCCCGCATACGCTAAACTTCCCGCATTCAAAGTTAAGTTTGTATGCGGGTAACTGCCTGTATGCAGGTAGTTGCGCTTGATAAAAGCGCTGGCGGAAAAGAGGTTTTTGGATTAGACCTTTTGCCCACGCAATTACCCAAACATTAATGTTCGGGAAGTTTAGCGGAAAAGGTTTAGCGAAAGAAAACTTCCTGATTGCGATTTAAATTGCTTTCTTTCTATTTTTATCCATGTCGCTGGAGATACCTCAAGACTTTCCTGAAGGGCCTTTCAGGGTTGACATC
>CAYUWT010000011.1:0-2309 GCA_964448625.1 uncultured archaeon | reverse complement strand
CATGTCGCTGGAGATACCTCAAGACTTTCCTGAAGGGCCTTTCAGGGTTGACATCTATAGAAAGCATTCTCAAGGAAGGCCAGGCAGTCTGGAGCGCGAATACAGGACTTTTTATGACCTGTGGGCCTCCATTTATTATAAAGACAGCTACAGGGTTGTGAGAGGGAGAAGAGGCGGGTGGGAGCTTGTGAAAGAGCCTGATGCTGCATATGTAGGGAGAATAAGCTTTTTGCGTTGAAACGCATTAATTTTCTTGCCAAAAGGAAGAGATAGATTTATTTTGCGCTTAAATAGCTTCCTGCAAACCACTACTATGACCCTTTCAGATTATTGGACCGTGGATATAGAAATACAGACAGGAAGCGGGACAAGGCAGATGCAGGCATACAGGGATGAGGAATCGGCAAGGCTGGACAAGGCTTATGATATAAACGGGTGGAGGCTGTTTCTTGATTCGGGTGAGGCAGATGTGAACGGCTCTCTTGTGATTCTTATAGGAACTTCCAGGGATGCGGGCTATTTTTTGGGGTTTGCAGAAGAGAGGATGGTGAGAATGGGAAGCCCTTCCATAGAGCAATTCCGCTCCCGTCCAAGGAGCAGGGAAGCATTTGACGCATATATAAGAGTAGAGCATTATGATGGGAGGAAGGTAATGTTTCTGACAGAGGATGCGGTCAAGTACTCTTTTCGCCCGCTAAGGGAAAGCGCACAGAAAACCCTTCCTTTTGAATGATTGCCTGCAGCAAAATCAAAGAATCCAACCTTTATATTCCCCTTTTCAAATAATCATATGATTGCGGTAATCGATTTCGGCGGCCAGTACACGCACCTTATTGCAAGAAGGATAAGAAGCCTCGGAGTGAAAGCCCTGATTTTCCCGTTCGATGTTTCCCCTGAGCAGCTTAAATGGGCTGAAGGGGTTGTTTTTTCGGGAGGGCCTGCGGGTGTGTTCGAGCGCGGGGCGCCGAAGCCTGATGATGGAATCTATTCTCTGGGAGTTCCAGTTCTGGGGATTTGCTACGGCCACCAGCTGATTGCCGAGCATTTCGGGGGGGAAGTAAAGAAGGCTGAAAAGAGGGAGTTTGGGACAGCATTCATAGCAATAAAAAAGCAGGGCAGCCTTTTCAAAGGACTGGGCAAGGAGGAGCAGGTCTGGATGAGCCATGGGGATGCTGTGACAAAGCTCCCCAAAGGCTTTGAGGCGATTGCAGAAAGCGGCAACAGCCCAATAGCTGCTTTCGAAGGAAAGAATTTTTTTGGAATACAGTTCCACCCGGAGGTTGTGCACACGGTCCACGGGCTGAAGGTGTACGATAATTTTCTTGACATATGCAAAGCCAAAAGGGACTACAGCCTTGAAGATTTTATACCCAAAGCCGTTGAAGAAATGAGGCAGAGGGTGAAAGGCGGAAGGGCCATTATAGCTTTATCAGGAGGCGTTGACAGCTCTGTTGCCGCAGCCCTTGCAGCAAGAGCTCTGGGAGAGAGGCTGACGGCGATATTCGTTGACAACGGGCTGATGAGAAGAGGGGAGCCTGATATGGTGGGATCAGCTTTTGCAAAAACAGGCATTAGATTCAGGGGAATAAATGCTGCTGAAAGGTTCCTAAAAAAACTCAAAGGTGTGACAGATCCCGAGAAAAAGAGGAAGGTCATAGGCGAGGAGTTCATAAGGGTTTTCGAGGAGGAGGCAAAAAAGGAGAAAGCCGGTTACCTCATACAGGGCACAATATACCCCGACAGGATAGAGTCAGCTGCTTCGAGCAAGGCGGCTAATGTGATTAAAACCCACCACAACGTCGGCGGCCTCCCGACCAAAATCAGGTTCAGGGGGATAATAGAGCCGCTGGGAGAGCTTTACAAAGACGAGGTGAGGGTTATAGGGCTCAAGCTGGGCCTTCCGAGAAAGCTGACAGAAAGGCAGCCTTTCCCCGGGCCCGGCTTGGCAGTGAGGGTTGTGGGAGAAGTTATCAAAGAAAAGCTGGATATGTTAAGGGAGTGCGATTCGATTGTACAGGAGGAGATTTCAAAGGCAAAAAGCCTTCCGGAAAATTTATGGCAGTCCTTTGCGGTTTTCACAGGGATAAGGAGCACAGGGGTAAAAGGGGATTCGAGGGATTATGGCTATGTTATTGCACTGCGGTTTGTGGACAGCCTCGAAGCGATGACTGCCAACTTTTCCCGTGTGGAATGGGAGCTGCTTGAAAGGATTTCAACAAGGATAACTAATGAGGTGAGGGGCGTTACAAGGGTGGTTTACGACATAACAAACAAGCCGCCGGGGACGATTGAGTGGGAATAGAACCGGT
>CAYUWT010000010.1:0-12976 GCA_964448625.1 uncultured archaeon | reverse complement strand
TTCTCACCCTGCCGGAAAGTGTGGTATATCTGCGGCTATTGGAGAATTTGTTTTGAATAAAGTTCTTGGAGATATTTATCTCGGGAAGGGAGACTGTTTGTTCAGAACCTATTACCTGCAGCTCGTAGGGCTCCCCTTCATCAGGGGTTTCAACACCAATGACTATTATTGTCCAGTTGCCTGGGACTGGGTTGTTTATTGTAACCGCTTCTCTATGGCCTCCTATGTCCACCCCAAGGTAAGTGTTGTTTTCAGGGTCTATAACAATTATATCCACATCGCTCCCTGAGAAGCTCAAAACTATTGTTATGCTTTTCCAGATTCCGAGAACAAAGTTTACAAACTGTTCCACGCCTGCGTTTATGTCGCCCCCGATTGTTTCAAGAGGGGAGAGTGGTAGTATGTCTGCTTGGTTTACGCTGAATGTATTAAATTGAATTTTATCGATATTACCAGTTTCGATAAATGTCATAATTTCTTCCATTCCGCTAACTTCAGCAAGGGGATTAATTCTATTCGTATCTAATGCATTGTATTCCTGCATCTGTGCAAGGTATGAGGAATTACCGGATTTTATTGAAACTGGAATTTTCACTATAAGTGCGGTGGATGGCGGAAGGATAAAGCTGCTCTCTCTCGGTTTGGGAAGCCCGAGTAATGGAACGTTCTTTTCATAGAGGAATGATGTCACAAAAGTTCTGAGAATTACGTCTCTCCCATCATGGTTGATTTGCTTGTGGATGTTGATAATGCCATCAGGGTTGGCCGCCTCGTGCACGAATGCGAGGGCTGAGTTGATGGTGCCGATTGCGACCAGGATGTTGACCGCCTTGCCCCATGTGATTGCGGTCTTTGCGGCTTTCTCGACCGCATCAGCCACATAGGAGGAGTATACCTGGGGCTCGCCTGTGGTCTCGAACGCATCGCCCAGCTGTATATTGAAGTTTGCAGTCCCGTTAAGCTCCGCAGGGATGTAAACATAGTGATTTGTAGGGATTTCGGGGTGGGAAGGGTTAACGAACTTAACCACAACCTCGCCGTTCTTGTATTCCACCTCTGCTGTGAGGGGGCCGTCGGTGGGGTGGGGGACTGTCGGGGGAGGGCCGGGCTCGAAAATTATTGCGTGGGAAAGCGGAGAGAAGGAGAGGATGAGGAGGGCTGCAAGGGTGAAAATGGTTTTTGCTTCCATAGGTCTGGTTCGCTGCTGGCTTAAAAAAATAATCGGAAAAGCCAGCACGCCTGTAGTGCTATAAATAAAAGTTACCAACCGTTAACTTTAAATATTACCAATTGTAAACTTTTTATATGATATTCAGGGATTTTGCGACAAGGTGGCTGGGCTCGAGGTCAAAGATAAAGATTGCATTGTTCATGCTGTCCGGAGGCGGGCCTGCAGGGGAGAGGGAGATTGCAAAGGCCGTAGGCATTTCCCATGTTGCCGCTTCCAAAGCCCTCAAGGAGATGGAAAGCGTCAACTTCCTGAGAAAGGCGAGGATAGGCAATGTGAATGTGTGGTCGCTGAACGAAAGGGGCTACGCCTATCTCGAGGCTAAAAACCTTGAGCAGCTGGCTAAAAACCCGCCTCTTGCGCATCTCAGGAAAAGGCTTGAGGAGCACTTTGGAGAAGGCTATGCTTACGCGAAGAAGGTCATGCTTTTCGGCTCCATAGCCGAAGGTGCGGAAAAGGACACGTCAGACATCGACCTTTTCATTCTTGTCGGAAAGGAGGCGGACAAAAAGGCTGTGATGAAAAGGGCCCTTGAAGTTTCCGGGCCTTTCCGGGAGTTTTACGGGAATTCGATCTCGCCCATTATCATGACCGAAAAGGAAGCTGGCAAAAACCAGAAACTTGTGCAAAATATAAGCCGCGGTATTGTGATAAAATGATAGTCCCGGTTGACAAATGGAAGGGAAAGGGCATATATCTGGCGAGGGCAGAGCAGTATCTGCGCGCCATGGAGGCATGCTTCAACGGCAGGGACTGGGACGCATGCGTGGGGAATGCGGTCCATTGCATAATCGCCGCACAGGATGCATTCTGCATCCATACCAGGGCGCAGAGATACAAGGGAACGGAGCACAGGGAGGCTGCGGAATTTTTCAGAAACATTATGCAAAGCGGGGAGCATAAAAAGGCTTCCCAGAGGCTGGCTGAGCTTATCCGCATAAAAACGGATGCGGAATACGGGGACAGGAGCCTGACCGAAAAGGACGCGCAGCAGGCAAAGAAGAATGCGGAGAGGTTTCTTGCCTATGTAAAATCCTTTGTTGTATGAGGTCGCAGAGCCATGAAAATCCCACGCAAGAGCCTTGAGGAAACCCTCATTTTCCTTCTCCGCCTGCTAGCCTTTTCCCTCCCGCTCTATCTCATTCTTTCCCTTGGGACAGGGCTGGAGCCTCTCCAGGTTGCCTTTGCAACACAGTCTAATTATCTGCTCAGCCTTATGAGATTTGAGGTGGAACAGGAGCTTTCTATGCTTTCCGTTTCCCATGAGGGGGATAAGCAGCCCTTCGTTTTTGTCATTTCGCCTGATTCAACCGCATGGAAAACCATGCTTTTCCTTGCTGCGCTTGTGTTTGCGGTGCCGAGGGTCAGAATAAAATACAGGGTTATAGGAACGGTTACAGGTATTATAATCCTATGGACATTCAATCTTGTAAGAGTGATAACAATAGTGCACGCTGAGAATGCATGGGGGTTGGAGACTGCGCTCTTTGTCCACGATGTGCTGTGGGAGCTCGGGCTGACAGGGGTAACGGTTGCTGTCTGGGCTGTGTGGATGGTGAAGGCTAAAGCTTTCCGTTATCCGAGCGGCCTTAATTTCCGCTCAAGGTCTTCTGCTGAGTAGGCTGATCTGAAGCAGTTATCAACCAGAAACCTTTCCATCTCCCATAAAGTCAGCCCTGCAATCTCAGCCGCTTTGGAAAATGTTATTTTTCCGCCTGCATACATTTCAGCTGCTTTTTTCCTCATAAGTTCTCTGCACATTATATATTCAAGCCGCTTTTTCCTCAAGACCGGTGCGGGCTTGTGAAGGTCAAAAGGCTATAAGCCGCAAAGCCAATCAATAATATGGATATTGATTACGTCTTTGCTTCAGCCATATTCTTCCTGTTCGTCGTGTGGGCCCTCTTCAGCTACTCTAATCTTTTCCAGGCAAATAATGCGAGCGGGCTTGAGATGGCTGCGGATAGAATTATGGGAATTGCTGCTGGTTCGGTGACAGCGGAGGTTAATAAAATTCCCATTGTTTATGAGGCGGGGTCTGAGGAGAATAACAGCGTTATTTATGCGGATTTTCCCTGGGAAGGGCAGGAAAGCTCTGCAAAAGTGCTGCTTAACGGAACAAAGGTGGATTGCATGCTCAATGAGAGCAGGGTTTACTGGAAAACGGACCTGCAGGCCGGGCAGAATGTATTCACCCTTGAGTTTGGGCATTTTGAAACGCCTATGCAATGCGACTCAGCTTTCAGCACGGAGAACGCGACAAAAACGGATATGCTTGCCATAGAAAGGAAATGGGTTGCAGTGCAGGGCCTGATAGACAGCTTTCTTGCAACTGATTATAATGAATTCCGCGCAGATAATGGGATAGCTGAAAACTTCAGGGTTGAGTTTAATCAATCGGGCAATATAAGCCCATGGGGGGTAGAGCTGCCTGTTAAAAGGGATGTTGCTGCCCGAAGAGCTGAATATCTGGAATACCTGGGCAGCGAGAGTGTCCAAATCAGGGTTCTTGTGTGGGAATGAATCCTGTAGCTTGCGCCTTCTTGACCCATTCATCGCCAAGCAGGGAAAGCACCCCTTTTGCATAATATTCCCTGCCCGGGCCGTACCTTGCAGGTATCTCGGATATAGGCCTTATTCCGGCTATCTTTCCCTCCTCTGTGAAATAAAGGAGCCTGTGGACCATCCACCCCACCCCGAGGCGGAGCTCCTCTTTGGGTGTGATTCCCCCATGCCTGAAGTCCCATCCTACAGGAGTCCATGGGGTGCATGAGAAGTCTGCAAAATGGTTATAAACAACTTCCGGTATCCCGCTCTCCCTGTACCCTTCCCCGCCCTGCATTGCGGGAAGCGCAGGGTCCCCGCAGTTTGCCGACTGCGTGGGCCTGTATTTTGCCGCTCTCTGGTTGTTGCGCGTTTCAAAAGCTATCTCTGCCTTCACCATTTCCGCCAAACCCTCCCTGTCCCTGAATATGTCAAAATACTCCCCGCCATCAAAAAGCTCCGGGTGGGACCTGTATATCCCTTCCCACCAGTCAATAGTTTCCCTTATGCTGCAGTCCCAGTCAATCTCTGCGCTGTCCAGATACGGGTACTCAGGGAATTCACGTATCCTGCACGTTTTATCATGTGAAGCGGGCTGATATTCTCCGTTTTTTGGAAGGTTATGCAGCGCTGAGTAGTGGTCATTTTCCAGAACAACTGTCTGGGCCTCTCTCTGCCCTGAGAGGAAAATATCATCAGCTTCCATTCTTGCCTTTTCCTGATTATACTCATGGGCTGCAAAGGCTGCAAGGGCTGCGGCTCCAAGCAGAATCCCCTTTCTCATAATATTTGCTGCCTTATACCTATAGGCAGCCATATGGCTCCTCCTGTATGCTCCCTCTTCTCCGTACCTTTGGCTGAAAGGTTTCATGAACAGCCTATAGTAAATGTATTTAAATACTTTACTGTATAGTAGTTAAATATTTAAACTAAAAAGACAACAGGAATATCATGGGATATGAAAACAGCGGGCTGGTAGAAAGGATAGAGCAGGACATTTTTGTCAGAGGTCCCTATACGCAGCAGCAGCTTCAGGAGATTATAGAAGCTGATGGGGCTTTTTGGGAGACTGCCCCGGTCTGCGCGGAACATATGATATTCTGCCTCAGGGCGGCAGAAGGCTGACGGTAGCCAGCATCTATAAACCCCCTGTGGGGGAGGAGAACGCTGTGGAAGAATTCGCACGAGTGCTCAGGGTTGTGACTGATGAGACCGGAGCTAAACCCAAGCTAAAAGACCGCAAGATAACGTATGACAGCCAAAACGAGCCGAAAGCCACAGAATCGGTTCCATTTAAGCAGGCATATGATTTACGATAGATATCGATAGGACCATAAAGCTATTGCAGTAGCTTACAGCCCCGCCTCTTTCCTCAGCTTCTCCGCTTTATCGGTCCTCTCCCATGTGAAGTCCGGGTCGTTCCTCCCGAAGTGGCCGTAGGCTGCTGTTTTCCTGAAAATGGGCCTCCTGAGGTTCAGCTCCTTTATCATGTCCGGCGGGGAGAGGGGGAAATTATTTTTCACCAGCTCATATAGTTTTCCATCAGCCACCTTGCTGGTCCCGAAGCTGTCTATCATCATTCCCACAGGCTCCCTGCCTCCTATGACATAGCTGAGCTGTATCTCGCACTTGTCAGCTAAACCTGCGGCAACTATGTTCTTGGCTATGTAACGGGCCATGTAGCTCGCTGTCCTGTCAACCTTTGTCGGGTCCTTTCCGCTGAAGGCTCCCCCCCCGTGCCCCGCAACTCCTCCATAGGTGTCAACTATAACTTTCCTTCCGGTCATGCCGGAGTCCGCGACAGGGCCGCCTATCACAAAGCGGCCTGTGTTGTTTATGTAGATTTTGGTGGATTTATCCAGGAAAACGGAGCATACGGGTTTTATAACATGCTCAAAAAGGTCGGCTTTCAGCTTTTCATGGCTGACATCGGGGTCGTGCTGTGCAGCCAGAACGACAGCCTCTATGTGCTTAGGAGTCCCGTTGTCATATGCAACCGTAATCTGGCTTTTCCCGTCGGGGCGGAGGTATGGAAGCGTGCCGTTTTTCCTCACTTCAGCGAGCTTCATGGTCAGGCGGTGGGCAAGGAGTGCTGTCAATGGCATGAACTCGGGGGTTTCATTTGTGGCGTAGCCGGACATCATTCCCTGGTCCCCTGCGCCGCCTGTGTCAACGCCCTGCGCTATATCCGGGCTCTGCTCATCAATAGCCGTAATGACCGCGCAGCTCTGGTAATCAAAGCCGTAGTCGGGCTTTGTGTACCCTATATCCTTTATCACCGCCCTTACAACTTTGGGTATGTTGACATAGGTGCGGGTGGTTATCTCCCCTGTAACAACCACCATCCCGGTTTTCACCATCGTTTCGCACGCAACCCTTGCGAGTGGGTCGTCCTTTATGATCGCATCAAGGATCCCGTCGCTTATCTGGTCGCATATCTTGTCAGGGTGGCCTTCAGTGACGCTTTCGGATGTGAAGAAATATTTTCCTTCTGTCATATTTATCTACGCCTGGGCTTATTATAAGGTTTTTATGAATAAATTATTCATATAAGAATACAAAAGATTAAAGAGTTGTGCGATGTTTTACGAGCTCTCCGAGGTCAGGAAGATGAGGAAGAGGCTGGGGATTACACAATCCCAGCTTGCAAGGCTTGCGAACGTGAGCCAGAGCCTTATAGCAAAGCTGGAGGCGGGGAAAATCAATCCTACCTATACCACCGCGGTAAGGATTTTCGCCACGCTGGAGGGGATGGCCAAGAAAGGGAAGCTGACTGCGAAAGATGTGATGAACCAGAGGATAATAACCGCGAGAAGGGAGGAAAGCATAAGGGAGATCATACAGAAAATGAGGAGGCATGGCATAAGCCAGCTGCCTGTTATGGAGGGGGAAAAGCCTGTCGGGCTTGTGACAGAAGGGGACATACTGGCAAGGATTTCCGAGGACCCGCCAAAGGTCAGGGAACTCAAAGCAGGCTATATAATGGAGGACTGCCCCCCCATAATAGCGCCCGACACAGGGCTTGAGGTCATATCACATCTGCTGGCATTCTTCCCCCTTGTGCTGGTTTCCAAGAGCGGCAGGCTTGTGGGGATTGTCGCGAAGGCGGACATCCTTGGGCAGGTGGGGAAGGGTTGATCACCCAATCCGCTTCTCAGCCTGAAGCTGCTGAAGGCTCTTGTAGGCTTCCCTTGTTCCATCCATTGCGATTATCATGCCTGTGCGCGTCCCATTGCCTATGTTTGCCCCGCTGGCCAGCGTGTTGTGTTTCAGCATATATTCCAAAACCAGATATGTTTTCCTGAAAGCAAGCAGGCATGCAGCGTCATATATCTCCCTTTGGGCAGGCTTGAGTCTCTCTCTTTCCGGCACCCCATACAGCTCTCTTGCCAGTCTGGCTCCGATATCCTGAGCCAGAATTTCCCCTATTTTCATAAAATACAGATTGCATATCATAATTAAAAACCTTGAAGGCAGGCTTGTTTTTATTCCACTCCTGCAATATCATCGCATGAAAGAACTGTGGGCGGAGAAACACGCGCCCAAAACCCTTGGGGAGATGGCGGGGCAGAAGAGGGCTGTTGAGGAGGCTGTCGCATTTGTTAAAAGCTTCAGAAAGGGGAAGGCGCTTTTCTTTGCAGGGCCCAGCGGGACCGGAAAGTCTGCTGCTGCTGAATGCCTTGCGAGGGGCATGGGGATGAGCGTTCTCAGGCTGGATGCGGGCGATGAGAGGGGAAAGGAGGCCATAGAGGGGTTCATGCCTGCCGCAAAAACACTTGACCTGTTCGGGAGAAAGAAATTGATACTGATTGAGGAGGTGGATGGCCTTGCGGCAGGGGACAGGGGGGGAGCGGGAGCCATAGCAGCGCTCATCAGGGAGTCTTCCCATCCTGTAATCCTCACTGCAAACGACACCTACCTTCCCAAGCTCAGGCCCCTGAGGGAGGTGTCAAAAATAGTCAGGTTCAGCAGGGTGCCTTCTCCTACAATAGAGAAAAGGTTAAGGGAGATATGCGCAAAGGAAGGCATAGAGGCAAAAGGGAATGTGCTTGCGAGCCTCGCGAGGTGGTCCAACGGGGACCTGCGCTCGGCTATTAATGACCTCGAGATGGCTGCGAAGGGGAAAGGAGGGCTGGAGGAGAAGGATCTGGAGGTGTTAGGCTTCAGGGAGAGGACGGTTTCAATATTCGACTGCATAAGCTCCGTATTCAGGAGCGGGAGCATAAGGGCTGCGCGTAGCGCTGCGGACAACTGCGACACGGATCCGGAGTATATATTCATGTGGGCTGCCAGCAACCTGCACTTGGAATATTCGGGTAGCGAGCTGGAAAAAGCCTATAGGGTGGTTTCGCATGCTGATGTTCTCAGAGGCAGGATAATAAGGCAGCAGAACTACAGGTTCAGGCTCTACATGCTCGAGCTCGTCTGCGGGCTTTCCGCTGTTATAGGAGCAATGCACCGCTATGTGATGCACCAGCCCCCGAGAAAGCTGCAGATGCTGGGGCGCATGAGGGGAGAGGGCAATGAGAGGGAGGCTATGGCAAAAGCTATAGGCCGCATAGCGCATTGCTCCTCAAAGAAGGCCAAAGGAAGCTATATGCCTTACCTCGGTATTATATATGGTAAGGAGCTTGGGAAACTATTAGAACCGCAGGAACAAAAGTAGTTGATTCCCGTTGCTTCAGCTGCCGGTAGTTGTAACCGAGCCCGTAGTTCAGCCGGATAGAATGCCAGGTTGCGGATAAACCTTTTCCGGATGAACCTGTCAAAAGGTTTAATCCAAAAAAAGATAAAGGCATATACCTGGAGGTCGGGGGTTCGAACAGCCCTTTTCCGAATGAACATGTTAAAAGCGCTGGCGGAAAAGGAACGGAAATCCCCCCGGGCTCATTGAATATTGTTAATTATACAAGCAGCTGACATAGATTTTGTATAGACACTTACATATGTTAGACACTAACGAAATCTTTATATAGTTACTTGCTAAAAATCCAGCATGAGGCCGGAAGCCCATCTGCAAGCATTCATGAAGAGAAAGGAGACAATATTCAAGTGGGCTGTTGAAGTCAGAGGCATTGAAAACTCCAAGAGGATTATAGGGGACAACGCCTCTAAAGCCATAACTGAGCTCCTCTCGGCCTATCTGCACAAGAAAAGGAAGGTGGAAGAAGGCTTCCAGCTGAACCATACATGGTTCAAGTCAGAGAGGGTTTTTGGCAGGCTGCCGGAGTTTGAAAACAAGAAGGCTGTTGTGGGCAAAATGATGGATATGGAGAGGCTCTGCGAAAAGCTGTCTTACGGCTCCCCGCGGCAGCCTGAGGAGGCAAAGAAGGTGTTGAAGCTCTTTGAAGAGCTGGAGGCCATAATAATGGGGATGCTATGAAAGGGCAAAAATCTCTGGTAAGCTATGCGATGAGCTTTGCTTCGTTTTTGCTGGACAGCAAGACCGGGGATAAGATAAACAAGATTATCCTGTTCGGTTCTGTTGCAAGGGGTGATTTCAGCAAAGAAAGCGATATTGATATATTCATTGATACTGAAGAAGACATGGAGGAGGTTGAGGAGGAAAGTCTAAGGGCTTTAAAGCTCTTCAGCGGATCGCGGGCAGGGGAAACATGGAGGCTGAAAGGGATGAAGAATGAGATTTCCATTAAAGTTGGAAGCCTTAAAGAGTGGTCTCTCAGGCGTGATGTCATAAGCTCCGGCATATTGCTTTATGGCAAATACGACGAGCTGCTACCTGGCTTGACATACTACCTCATGGTCAGGATGGATTTGAGCAATATCAAAACAGCAAGGCAGATGAAGGTATGGCGCAAGCTTTACGGGTACAGGCAGAAAATTGGGAGGAAAACATACACAGGGAAAGGACTGCTCGATAAAGCAGGAGGTATAAAGCTGGGAAAGGCTGTAATTCTTATCCCCATGGAAAGGAGAAAAGAAATACTGGAGTTCCTCAATAAAAACAGAGTGAAATACACGCTCAACGAGCTGTGGTCTGACACGTTTTGAGGCCCATGAAAGCCGTTGGAAGAGGTGTTATGCCTCCTCCAGCAACCATCATCCCATCCTCAATTTAAATTGATTTCTCCCATAAAACTACCCGAACTACAACTACCCGCACAGAGCAATTACCCAAACATTAATGTTCGGGAAGTTTAGTGTGTGCGGGAAATTGATAATGTCCGGGATATATTCAGCAGATGACATTCGCATCAGGCGGCTATGTGCCCTTCGGCTGAGCGCAGGTTGAGCTGCTTATTTATTTAAATACTTTACTGTATAGTAGTTAAATATTAAACCAAAATGGAGCAGAGAATGAACAGAAAGGCGTCTTACAAGACAGATAGGATGGAAATGGAGGCCAAAATGGCAGCCCTTGAAAGGGCTCTCCTCGAGGCCGGGCCTGACACAGGCCTCACATACGAGGAGATGGCGGAAAAGGGCGGCATTTACACCGGTGAAGTTTTGCGCAGGCTGGGGGAAAGGCTCCGGTTGGGTTATGCGGAAAGGGGGAATGAGAAGGGGGAGGCATTCTATAGGGTCGTCTTTTATGCGGAAAGGCTGGAGAATGTGGCTCAAAGGCCTCCGGAGAGTGCAGCCCCCGTCCAGCTTGATTATGGACGGGCCGAAGCTAAGGTGAGAAAAGCCCTCGAATCGGCAGAGAACGGGCTGGACCTTGAGGAACTGGAGAAACTTGGAGAGGGATACACGGCAGGCATTCTTGACAGCTTTGCAAAAAGCATAAGGATAAATTTCATCTTTACCGAAAACGGATACAAGGCTTTGTACACTCTGGCCAAACAGGCGGGCTCTGGGCGATACAGCTGATTGTTTTGCTGCTTTTCAGATCAGAATAGCGTGCCGGCTATGAATGCAAACAGGCCGAGGAACATCCCGAGCTTTATCATCCTGCTTATCCTGCCGTAGCCTTTGCTCCCTTTTGCCTTCCATGCTGAGAGCATTGAATATCCAAAAACAGCTATGCAGGGGATAAGGGCTATAAGATAGCCTGCTGAGAGAATGCCGAGAATATAGGGTAGGGGAGATATTATTATCGCGAGCGCGAGAACAATGGAAGCGGAAGCCTTTGCCGACTTTTGTCCATAACGCATTGCAAGATTTTTCCCTTTTGCCTTTCCAACCGTTCTGTCGCCTTCAAGGTCTTCCAAATCTTTGACTATCTCCCTCGAGAGGTTCGCAAGGAACGCAAGCAGACCGAGAAGGGAAGGAAGTATTATGTCGCCCAAAGCCGCACCGCCGAATACAAAGGAGGAGCCGACGAGGTAGCTGATTGAAATGTTGCCCACAAGCACGCGTTTCTGGAGGCGGGCTGAGTAGAGTATGAGCAGGAGGCTGTTGAAGGCTGCTATCGCGAAAGCTGCTAAGTTGATGAAATAGCTGAGGCCTGTTCCCAAAGCAAACAGGGAAATGGAAAAAATAAGGGCTGAATTTTTTGAAACCCTGCCCGAGGGAATTGGCCTTGAGGGCCTGTTGGCCCTGTCAATCTCCGCATCCGTGTAATCGTTTATCGCGTTGCCTGCCCCTGCTATTATGAAGGCGCAGAGTGCTGCTAGTATAACAAGCGGTGAAAAGCTCCCCGGGAACTTTATCGAAACGAGCAATACCCCTGCAAGCACACCAAACACTGTCATGGAGCAGTTCAGGGGGCGGAGAAGTTCAATGTAAGCGGGCATAATATTATTTGCCCGGCCGCTTAAATGGCTGATCATACAGCATTCTTGAATCTCCCGTGAAGAAGGGCATTTATCATGTGCTCCGCTATCTGCATGCCCACCCTCCTCTTCGCCTGCGCAGTTGAGGCCCCGAGGTGGGGTGTCAAAACCACATTGGAAAGCGAAAGCAATGGACTGCCTGCAGGGGGTTCGCGTTCGAAAACGTCCAGGGCCGCTCCCCTCAGGTGGCCGGATTTTAGCGCCTCATACAACGCATCCTCATCCACAAGGCCGCCCCTTGCGCAGTTCACGAGGCAGGAGCAATAGGAGTTATTTATGTCCCACAGCCGCTCATACAGAAATGCTTAAATATCACTGGTTTATAAATGATACATATGGTTCAAAATAGAAACAATCTGGATTTTGAAATAATCCTTCACCTGTTAAAAGAAGAGGATCATTTAAGGAGTATTGCAAGGGGATTAAGAGAGCCTCATGCAACAGTTCTTAGAAGGTTGAATCTATTGGTTAAGGAAAACGCTTTAGAGTATAAGAAAGAGGGAAGAAATAAAGTTTTTTCCATTAAAAATAGTTTGCAGGGGAAAAATTATGTTTTCAATGCAGAAAGGAACAAGTTAATAAAATTGTTGAAAATAAATCCCGAGTTAAACATTATTATTGAAGACATTTTCAAAAAAACTGATGAAAACCTAATTATCCTTTTCGGGAGCTATGCTAAATTTGCGGCAAAAAAAGGCAGCGATATTGACATCTATGTAGAAACAAATGACAGAGGAATAAAGGAAAATGTTGAATCCGTACATTCTAAACTCAGGGTTAAAATTGGGGGTTTTGATATGTCATCTCCCCTCATAAAGGAGATAATAAAAAATCATATAATACTCAGAGGTGTTGAGGAATTCTATGAAAAAACAAAATTTTTTGAAAAAACTTAAGAGAGAAGGAAAGATGGAAGTGGTAGAGACCTCCAAGGAAATCTGCAGTTCCTATCTGGAAAAGGCGGAAAATTGTCACAGGTCTGCAAAAATACTACTTGAGAACGATCTCTATGAAAATTCCATCTCCATGTCCTATTATGCGATGTATAATTGCCTGACTGCTCTTTTGTTCAGAATTGGCATTAAATGTGAAAATCATAGTGGTTCTATATTGCTACTTAAAGCTCTTTTTGGAAGAGAGGAGCTATTCAAAATAATTTCAGAGGCTAAAAAAGAAAGAATTGATAAGCAGTATTATGTAACTTCCATAGAAGGTCTGGAAATGACTGCGGAATCGGCAGAAGAGATGGTTGAGAGTGCGGAAGATTTTATTGTTAAGATGAAGCTTATAATTAAAAATCTGAATTCAGAAGAGATTGAAAATTTTAGGGTAACGTTTGAAGATATGTTTTGAAGGGCATGAGGACATAATCCGCAGAGTATGATGATGAAATAAGGGGCTCCGCCCCTTAACTACCCGCACATTAATGTGCGGGTAATTGTATGCGAACATTAATGTTCGGGTAATT
>CAYUWT010000009.1:0-13585 GCA_964448625.1 uncultured archaeon | reverse complement strand
GGACTAATAGCCATTGATAAGCATACCTTAAAAGTTATTCTTGACAGGCCTTATAATGGCAGCTCAGAATTTCATGTGGATGCTGTGTTTGTAGCGATAGGGCACATAGCCCTTTCCGGCCTTGCGAAGCCGCTTGGGGTAAGGCTCAACCAGAAGGGGGAGATTATAATCAACCGCAGGTCTGAGACCAACATCCCCGGGGTGTATGCCGCGGGCGATGTGGGCGATTTGGAGTTCAAGCAGGCGATAACAGGCGTGGCCGAAGGAGTGACAGGCGTATACAGCGCCTACCAGTATGTGACCGGCAGGGATATTTAGGCCTGCTAGGAGGATATTATATAATGGCTATCCATATTTACAAGAGCGTAAGAAGGTGCTACAACTTCAAGATACCGGATTCCCTTGACACGCAGGCCAAGGATCTGCTCACGACTATTCTGGAGAAATGCGTAGAGGAGAAATACCAGAAGCTTATCAAGGACGCGGTGGATAATATGGTGAAAAGCACCAATGCGCTCATAGACTGGCTGAAGAGGGCTGACATATACACGGAAGGGCTGGAAAATGGCATAAGGAGGTTCATGGCCATACACCTCAACCACGGGTTTGAGCTCGGCATGACCATGATGCCTGAAGAGGGAGGTGATGAGGGAGAGGGTGAGGATGATAAGGGCAGTGGCAGGAGGCCGCTTGAGGAGATATTAGAAAGCCAGATTGACATAGGGAAGATAGTGAAAACCCTGCCCAAATCAAAGAAAGGCATAGGGGAAATAATACTCTACGCGATGGACCTGGGCAGCCTGTCCCATGAGACAGGCTTCATACTCGCAAGCTACCTTTCTGAGGCGATGATAGAGAAGCATTACAAAACGCTCAAAGAGGAGAACGTTTATATCGGGTGAAAATGACCTGCTGGAAGCTCTGGCAGCCATTGCGGAAACCATCATGGCAATGTCCACCATCTGCAGGCCTATAAAATCTTCAGAATGAGGAACGCGGGAGACATATCAATCCTGACATTCTCCATCCTCACAGGAGGCGGGATAATCTGGAGGGAGTGTAACAAATTTTGCTGAAACTACCATTTCATTAACACCTTATTGCTTTCAAAAGTGCAGCTGAAGATATCCAGACCTTTGACACGGCCCAAAATAGGAGGAACATCATCTGAATCTGCTACGGCTACCGGCAATCCGAAAATCTTGCCGTTTATCCTGAAAGCAAGCTCATGGATAAACACTATCAGTTTGGAATACGGGACTATACCTTTTACCTCAAGGGTCTTGCCGTCCTCTATGTTTTCAATCGCCAGCTCGGCTATGTTTCGAGGAAAAATAGAGATATCAGCTCCCGTGTCCGCGAGAACCTCTTTTATTTCCAGCCAGTCGCCTGCCTTCGTCCTGATTTCTACCGTAATAAGCGGCCTTTTTACCTTGCCAAAGATGCCGCTATCCTTTTCTATATAATCGAAATGTCTGGATTGCAATCAAAATCCCCTCCGGCGGCTCCCATTTTATGGATATCTTTTTGTCAGGATATTTCTTCTTTGCAAGCTCATACATCCTCTTCAGATTCTTACCTCTCTCAAAAACCCTGTCATCTACAAATATTACATACTCATAGGTCTTTTGCATATGCCTCAAATAAATCTATTCCGGCTTGATATATAAAAGGACACGCTTCACAAGGCTGCATGTTCTGAGGTTTACCGCTTCATCCTCTTCATCAAAAATATGCCCTCCCGCTCCATCTCCTCCAGCCTGAAGGAGATGAACGCTGCCTGTTGTCTGAGCTTGGGTATGACCGCGAACTCCAGAGCATTGACCCTCCTCTTCGTCTTTTCAATCTCCAGCAGGATTTTCCTGAGCTTTGTCTCGATTTCAGCAGCCTTTATAATGTCTTCCAGAAGGTCTTCATAAAGGCCGGCCATCCTCTCCATCCTTATAGTTGTGGAAAGCATGCCATATCCCCTCTCGGCAAGGGTTTTCTTTATGGCGCCGTGCTTTATCTTGGGTATCCTCACACCCATTATGTTCCGTATTTCAAGCTCTATGGAGGGCCTGTTCCGCAGGGCCATGGCTATGCTCTTTATCTCCGCCTGGCCTTCCAGGGCAATAGTTTCCCTGAGCCTTGCGCTTGCTTCGCTGTACTTCTGCGCGAGCCTTGTGCGCAGGTCGCGCGCAACCTTAAGCACATCAAAGAACTCAAGTATCAGTCCGTCCCGCTTGCGTTTGATAAGCTTGTACCCGCTCTGCGCAAGCTTGACCTGCCTCTTCAGCTTCAGCAGCTCGCTTCTTGTTGCCTTTATGTCGGCCATGATATCACTTGATTGATTTTATTATGCATATGAATCAATTTAAGCTATAAGCAATGAGGCGCAAAAACGTAAAATTCCCTCTTACTGAAGGCTTTTTCTATTGTCGTTTTTCCAACAGATTTATATTATTTTGCTCCAATAAGCCGATATGATAGGGGAATTGTTAAGGAAATATGTTGCGCTTGGAGCCCTTGCAGTGGGAGCTGCAAGCATGGCAGGCTGCGGCATGTATACTAATCAAAGCAGATGTGAATATAACGGCGATTTAGACGGGGAAAGGATAATCACAAGAATAGTGGAAAATTTTGGACTTGAACATGACAGCTTTTATATGACAGTCTTCCAGAATGACGGAACTACGATTACATACATAGATGATTTCCGGCAGGATTTAAGATTGGATAAAGTAGAGGTTGTTAACGGCAGCGACAAAAAATTGTACGAAGCCGGAAATTCCGCTCACAAGCCCATCATGACAGCAGCGCAGGCCAAATTTGAGGAGTATTGCAACAGAATTGCAGAGTTGAAGAGAACTGAAAATGAACAGAATCTTCAGAAATCTCTTGATAAGATTAAGAACAAATAATAAGGAAACAGCTTGTATCCTTGCGTTTTGTATCATGGTTCACTTCTTCCCGTAATGCCTCTTCCTCAGCTTATTTATGGAACAACGCCGTAAAATGAACCAATGGGCGGCAAAAATATCAGATATACAAAGCATGCCATAATGCGCAAAGCTGAGAGAGGCATAACCGATGGGGAAATAGAAATTTTGCTGGGCAAGCCTGACTACACAATATCCTCATTTGAGGGAAGGAAAATAGCAGTAAAAAGAATTGACGGAAAGCAAGTCCATGTTGTTTATAAAGAAAAGATATCACATATAATTGTAATAACCGTTTACTAGAGGCTGATATGAAAATAACATATGATAAAGAGGCGGATGCTGCTTATATTTACCTGAAGGGCAAAATTGAAAGGGGGGAAATCAAGAACATCATTTCAATGAACGAAAATATAATCCTGGATTTCGATTCAGACAACAGGCTCATAGGCATTGAAATCCTCTCCGCAAGCAAAGTGATGCCAAAAGGCGCTGTTGCAGCTATGCAGACAGCCTGATTGAAATAGCAGCCTGCAATTTAAAGGTGTGCAATGTTTCCGTAATGAGAGGTATATGCTATTCTCTACTGCTTCTTCCCGTAATGCCTCTTCCTCAGCTCCGGGCTTATCCTCGTTAATTCCTCCTCCGGGAGGCCTGAGAGCAGCTCCCAGCCCTTGTCGAGGGTCTTTTCTATCGGGCGGTCCTCCCTCACGCCCTGCGCGACAAAGCTGTTTTCAAAGGAATCGGCAAACCTCAGCAGCCTCCTGTCCTTTTCGCTCAATGCCTCCTCCCCCACAATAGCCACCAGCCCCCTGAGGTCTCTCCCCTCAGCATACCCGGCATAAAGCTGGTCGCTTAACTGTTTGTGGTCTTCCCGCGTCTTCCCCTTCCCTATCCCTGTGTTCATCAGCCTGCTTAAGCTCGGGAGGACATCTATGGGAGGGTAAACACCGCGGCGGTGCAGCTCTCTGGATAAAACAACCTGCCCCTCCGTAATATAGCCTGTGAGGTCCGGTATCGGGTGGGTTATATCATCTCCCGTCATGGTTAAAATCGGGAGCTGGGTTATGCTCCCCTTCTTCCCCTGAATAATCCCCGCCCTCTCATATATGCTCGCGAGGTCCGTGTACATATAGCCGGGGTAGCCCCTCCTTGCAGGTATCTCCTCTCTGGCAGAGCTGATCTGCCTCAAAGACTCGCAGTAGCTTGTCATGTCAGTCAGAATCACAAGAACGTGCATGCCATGCTGATATGCCAGATATTCCGCAGCCGTAAGGGCCATCCTGGGAGTTATCAGCCTCTCCACAGCCGGGTCATCCGCAAGGTTCAGGAACACAACAGAGCGCTCTATGGCTCCGGTCTCCTCGAAGCTGCTTATGAACTTCCTCGACTCCTCATGGGTTATTCCCATTGCCGCGAACACAACCGCAAAATCCTCCTTCTTGCCCACCACCTTTGCCTGCCGCGCGATCTGCAGTGCAATGTCATTGTGCGGCAAGCCGGAGCCTGAGAACAGCGGAAGCTTCTGCCCCCTCACTAAGGTGTTCATCCCGTCTATTGTGGAAATGCCGGTCTGGATGAAGTCGGAAGGATTATCTCGCGAGTACGGGTTGATTGCTTCCCCGACCACAGCCACCTCATCCTCCGGGACTATCTCCCCGCCCTTGTCAATGGGCTCCCCCTTGCCGTCCAGTATCCTGCCAAGCAGCTCGCTACTGACCTTCAGCCTCACCACATCGCCCAGGAACCTGACCGTCGCGCTCCTGTCAATCCCTGCGGTGCCCTCGAAGCTCTGCACAACAACCATCTCCTTCGAGGTGTCCAGCACCTGCCCGAGCCTCTTTTCCCCGCTGGCCAGCGTGATTCTCACAATCTCTGAATAGCCCACAGAGTGGGTTTTCTCCACAAAGAGCAGCGGTCCTTTCACGCTTGCTATTGTCCTGTAATCCTTCAGCGCGGTCATGAAGCCCTCCCTGTTTCAGCCATCTCCCTGCTTATCCCTTTCTTCACTTCCTCTAATATCTTTTTGTAGTCCTTCCCGAACTTCGCATCAGCTATTTTGTTCCTTGATTTTGTTTCGAGTATTGACTTGACCCTCGCTCCCGATTTGAGGGCCTCGTTTGCTTTTTCGGAGAAGTGCAGTATTGTTTGCAGTATCATATGGCTTTTTTCAAGGCTGCAGAACGCATCAACCTCATGGAACGCATTCTGCTGCAGGAAAAATTCCCTTATCAGCCTCGCAATCTCAAGGGTGAGCTGCTCCTTCTCCGGAAGCGCATCTGAGCCCACAAGCTGCACTATCTCCTGAAGCTTTTCTTCTTCTGTAAGGATGCGCTTGGCCCATGTCACGAGCTCCTGCCATCCGTCTGAAACGTTTTTCCTGTACCATTCAGAAAGCTGCGTTTCATACTGGCTGTAGGAGGTGAGCCAGTTTATCGAAGGAAAATGCCTTCTGTTTGCAAGCCTGGCATCCAGCGCCCAGAAGGCCTTTGCAACCCTGAGAGTGGACTGCGTTACAGGCTCGGAGAAATCCCCTCCCGGAGGGGAAACGGCCCCTATCAGGCTTATTGAACCCATCCCGTTCCCTGAAAGGGGGACAACACGGCCGGCGCGCTCATAAAATTCCGCAACCCTTGAAGGCAGGTAGGCCGGATAGCCTTCCTCTCCCGGCATCTCCTCAAGGCGGGAGGATATTTCTCTCATGGCTTCTGCCCACCTGCTCGTGCTGTCCGCCATGAGCGCCACATCATACCCCATGTCCCTGTAATATTCTGCAATGGTTATGCCTGTGTAAATGCTCGCTTCCCTTGCAGCAACGGGCATGTTGCTCGTGTTTGCAATGAGCACTGTCCTTTCCATGAGCGGCTTCCCGGTCTTCGGGTCCCTTATGCGGGGAAATTCGGTAAGCACATCGGTCATCTCGTTTCCTCTTTCCCCGCAGCCCACATATATGAAAACATCCACATCCGACCATTTTGCTAAACTGTGGCCCATTACGGTTTTTCCCGCGCCGAACGGGCCCGGTATGGCTGCAGTCCCCCCCTTCGCAATCGGGAAAAGGCCGTCTATTATGCGCTGCCCTGTTATCAGCGGAGCCTCAGGGACAAGCTTTTCAGAATAAGGCCTTGAGACCCTGACAGGCCACACCTGGGCCATCTGTATCTTTGCCCCGCTGTCAAGCGCTGCCACAAAGTCATCAACCGTAAAATCTCCTTCCCTTATCTCCCTGACAGTCCCTGAAACGCCCGGAGGGGCCATTATCCTGTGCTGTATGGTTTCAGACTCCTTTACCTCCCCTATCGCCTGCCCCTGGGAGACCTTCGCCCCCTTTTTCACGAGCGGCACAAAGTGCCATTTCTTCCTGCGGTCAAGAGCGCTTGAATATGCGCCCCTCTTTATAAAGTCTCCCATCATCTCCTTGAGCATGGGCAAAGGCCGTTGTATGCCATCATAAATGCTCCTCAGCAGCCCGGGGCCCAGCTCCACTGTCAGAGGCCGGGCGGTGTTCTCAGCAGGCTCTCCGGGTTTCAACCCGTCAGTCGCCTCATAAACCTGCACTGTTATTTTGTCCCTTTCAATCTTTATCACTTCGCCTACCAGTTTTTCCTCCCCCACCTTCACCACATCATACATGCGGGCCTGCAGCCCTTCAACAACCACCACAGGCCCCGATACCCTGTAAATCTTTCCCTTTTGCATCCGTTCCACATTACCTTTTTGGTTAAGGTTTTAGTTATCTTATAGCGCACGGTATAATTTATTCTTTATTGTTGTCCCCCCACACATCTATCCCGAGCGCCCTCCTTATCATCAGCCTGAGGTTCTCATCCCCTCCTATATCGTAGGATAGCACGACTACAGTGGGTTTCACAACTGTGAGTGCCCTTTCCCTGAGCCGCTCGTTAAGCGTGTCGAAAACCTGCCTGTTCGTGACTATTATCCCTATGTCCTCCCTAGCCATGAGCTTCTCAAACGCTTCGTTGGGATTGGCTCCCGAGGCTATCGTTTCCCTTACCCCGGCTATCTGGAAGCCCGTGACAAATATCTCGTCCCCGATGGCCGCAATCTCCAGCTGTCCTTTTCCCTCAACTTCCCGAACCTCTTTTCCGCCTTCCATAATATCACGCCGCAGGCATCACCGTGTTGGCCTCAATGAAAGCTTCTTGCATACCGGTATGCTTCGCATAAGCCAGCAGCCTCAGATTCCTTGTCTCCGCCTCCTTGCCGAGAAGGTAGCCGAAGATGGGCAGTATGGAGAGGGGCTGCATGTGCATGAGGCGCGATGAAAACTCGAGGAAGAATTTTTCCATGTTTCCCTCAAGCTGTGTCATATCTTTCTCCACCCCTTCCGCAATCAGCCTGTATCTTCCGCCCTTCAGGGTTTCTATCGCGCCCTTAACCCCCTCAGCCTCAGCAATCCTCGCCACCTCAGCGGACGCCCCGATGACATACTTCTGCACCTCTTCGCGCTTCATGCCCTCCAGCTTGAACTTGATCACATTGCGTATGTTGAGAAGGATTACTAAACTTTTCAGGAAGTCCTTGAGCAGCCTGCTGCTCATCACAACCGCGTTTGTCAGCGTGAGCAAGCACCTGTAATGGGCCATGTCAAGCTCGTTCTCCATCTCCGCAAGCCTGCCCTCCTGGAACAGCTCCCTCAGCCTGCCCTCCGGAATTCCGGTGACCTTCCCCATCGAAGGGAAAGGGTTTTCTTCCTCCAGCAGCCTTGAGCAGAACTCGTAATCAGTTGGCTGCACGGGCATGATGGCATAAACCATGTCCTCTTTTGTCAGCCTGTTGAGCCTTGTCCGCAGCACAATCTTTATGTTGTTGGTGGCCCATTTGCCTGCGTAAAGCTTCAGGAGAGATTTAACCTCCTTTGAGGACATTGAAATCAGACGGTTGACAGCATTTGCAAGGTTGCTGTTAAGCGAGAGATTGATTAGTTCCACACCCGCATACCTTTCCGCAAGCTCCTCTATCTCCCTTTTATATTCACCTTCCTGCAGGAACCTTATTATCTCGTTGAGCTGCATCTTCCTGAGCTTGATATAATCCTCCTTCCCAAGAAGCCTCGATTTCATGGCCTTGACGCGGGTTGCAATGTAAGGGTAGCTTCCGAACTTGAGCGAGGTTGCAGTCATCACCCACTCCCGAAAAGCATGCTGCTCGCTTTTCTTATGGTCCTTTTCCTTGCAGCCTCGGATAATGTGGAAAGGCTCAGGTCGGCAGATTGCAAACTGTCCCTGCTTTCCAGAATTATTCCGCCGCCTATCTCCTTTTCCTTGACCTCTATCCCGCGGAACAATTTTCTGGCGGGCTGCAAATCCTTGCCAGCCACATATACTGTGCCTGCATTTTCCAGCTCCCTTTTTCCCCTTTCAAACAATTTTTTAAGCATCTCATTGCTGCTTTTCCCCTTCAGCCTCTCCTCAAACTCTTTATAAACCTTCTCAACAAGCAGCTTTTTCTCGAGGCTTATCTCCCCTTTGGCCCGCATCTTCGCCTTTGTCAGCTCCTCCAGCTCCTCCTGCTCCCATCTGCTTTTTGCCTCAGCCTCCATCGCATTGCACATCTCTTTTGCCTCTTTTCCCGCCTCATTAATTATTTGCCTTCTTTCGCTGGCTGCGCCATCCAGGATTGCCCTGGCTTTCCTGTTTGCTTCTGCCATTATCTCCTTTTCAAGGTTTTCCAGAGTCATGCCATCTATCACCACTTTCAGCCTGTCAGTATCATTATAGCTATGACAAGACCGAATATGACCAGCGTCTCGGGGAGCACAGTGAATATAAGCCCCTTGGCCAGCATCTCTTCCTTCTCTGTTATCGCCCCCACGGCAGCCGCGCCTATGTGGCTCTCCCCTATGCCTGCCCCTATGGCAGACAGGCCTATTGCCAGCCCCGCTCCTATAGCAGCCTCAGCCGTTACCATCCAATTCACCTCCCTCGGTTTTATTGGCAAACTTGTTTTTCTTATTTGGATTGTCAGCTATTTAACTCTTTCACGTGGATTTGGAAGAACCAAATATCAACTGATTCAGATCTCATGCCTTTAAAAGCTAAACTTTAAACCCATGCAAGCCATGAAAACTGGATTCAGCCATACCCCTTCCCGAAAGGCCTGTAGGGCTTGCCGGAGCCGTGGTAAAATTTGGTGAACTGCTCCACATAATGCAGCCGCAGGCTCTGGAGGTTCGCATCCACCAGACCCAGTAGGAGATTCCCTGTGTGGCCAAGGGCAAGAGCAGCAACCGCTATCGCGGCTGAAACGGCATCCCCCTTCGCAAACATGCCGCCAGCCATCCTGTTAACCGCAAGCGCTATGCTTGCGGAGGCTAAACCTATGGCTGCCAGCCGGGCATAAGAGAGTATGTTGCTGAGAAGCGTGGGTATCTCCACGACCGATATGAAGCCTTCTCCGAGGAGGATTATTATCACGGAGGCCATGAGTATGAGCAGGCTTATGAAGCTGTCAAAGGGCATGAGCTTCATGAAATCCAGCAGGTAAAGCAAAGCCCCTGCCTGAAGCGAGACCCACCCTGCCTTGCCTATCGCATGCAGCAAATGGCCTTCCCGCAGATAGTTGATTATCCCGAACATGAAGCCGAGGTTTATGTGCACAAGCCCTATCATCACGGAAACCGTTATAAGCTGCGTAGCATGCTCAAGCCTGTGGAAATACGGGGTCAGGTGATAGCCCAGTATCTGTTCTGAGCCGAAAAACTCCCCGTAAATGAAGCCGAATATTATAGTCAGGATGGAGGAGACTATTGTTATGTCAATAAGAGACCTGAACCTCTTCATTGCGAGCTTTGCCGCAGTTCCGAGCGCCAGCAATATTGCCCCGTAGCCTATGTCCCCCAGCATGAAGCCGTAGAACAGCGGGAACGTTATGAAAATCAGAAACGTAGGATCAACTTCCTTGTATCCGGGGAGGGAATATAACCTGAGGAAGAATTCAAAGGGCTTCAGGGGCCCGGGGTTGCTTATCTTTGTGGGAGCCCCCATTCCTGCCTTCTCAGTCTTTATGAATATCCCCCTGCTTATTGCCTGCAGCCTCTCCACCAGCTTTCTCTCGTTCTTTGCAGGGAGCCAGCCTGAGACTATGAATGCATAGCTGCTGACCGCGAATTTCAGCGGGGCTTCCGATTTCCTGAGCCTTTCAACCAGGGTCTCTTCAGCAAGATAAAGGTTATCCCCGTACTTTTTGGCCAGCCCATCAAGCTTCTGCTGGAGCATGACCTTTTTTCTTTCAGTCCTTTTCAGCCCTTCCTGGGCCTTCAGAATCTCCTCCTCCACCTTCCCTTCTCCATGCAGCTCCATCTTGCGCTCCCTGAAGCCTGCCTTCGCAACCTCCTTCCTTATGCTCTCCTCATCCCCCTTTTTGCAGAACAAGGCAAAAGCATGCCCGCTTTCGGAGGCAAAAAGCGCAGCGTCCTCAAGGGCCTTCAGCCCCTTCATATCCTCCGCGTATCCGAAAACTCCGGCGATGCTTGCGGAAGGCTGCACCAATGAAAGCTCATTTATCCCTGCTGACCGCAGGAAGCGGAGGTCATCAAGCCTTTTCCCAATGTCCCTCTGCATTGCCTCTGCTTCCTTGAGCCCCCCCGCAGCTGCAAGAACCTCCCTTTTTGCCTCAGCGATTGTCTGCGATATCCTCGTGAGACTCAAGCCGGGCTGTGAGGCTGAAGGCGTAAGCGGTATGTGGTTTTTTATTGCCTGCAGTTCAAGCAGCAGCCCGCTGACAGCCTCTGCCTCCCCAAAAGGCTCGCCTATGGGCAGCTCTGCTCCCTTGGGTACATGGCTTTTTATGTGGAGCACGCTGAGCTCATAAAGCGCTGCAATGACCTCCTTCATGTGCTTTTTTGGAGCAGCGACGGTTACGCGCACCATTTTTTCCGGGTAGAACATAGACCTGCCTTAGAGGCCTTCCTTCAGCAGTCTTTCAAACTCTTTTGAAACATATTCAACAGCCCTGCCTATATTGGACTCCCTTTTCCTGATTTTCCGGATTTCCCTCTTTGCGACAGCATCTATCTCACCTTTCTTTGCCTGTATTTTCGCTTTGAACCTTCTGTATTCCCTCTCAAGCTCCTTCCGTTTATTCTCAACTTCCTGCCTCTCTATTTCAGCCGCTTCCAGGTGCGCTTTCTTAAGCATCCCATCCCTCTCCTTCTCAGCCTTGGCCACAATCTCCCCTGCCTTTTCTTCCGCCTTCTTTATGCCGAGCAGGACCTTTTCCTCTTCCATACATATCACATACCATTCAAAGATGATTATTATCACTTATCGGGCCGGCAATTTAAATAAACCTTTTCCGCTAAACGTCCCGCATACATGCAACTACCCGCATACAAAATTAATCTCGAATGCGGGAAATTGGTGAATGCGGGTAGTTGGATGACAAAAGGTTTAATCCAAAAGTTTCTTTTCCGTTGACGCTTTTCTTTTTGAAAGAAAAGGGTCAGCGAAAGGCTTATAAAGAAGTGCGGCAATAAACACGCAGCAATAAACTACCCGAACTACAACTACCCGCACAGAGCAATTACCCGAACTACAATTTCCCGAACATTAATGTTCGGGTAGTCAACTGTTCGGGAAGTTTAGTGTGTGCGGGAAATTGATAATGTTCGGGAAATGCCATAAGCAGCATAAGGAGGTGGGAGGGTGAGAACCTTTGGACGGGGCGAAGATGGGGATGACGACGTGGACGATGACGATGATGAGGACGAAGATGAAGATATGTGAATGAGCTCATTATTATTTTTTTCCATTTTGTTTTGCGTTTGCGAATGTTATTAAACATTAGAAGTTGCAAGGAGGCGATAAAATGAATACCTGGATGAAATTCCTCATAGTTACGCTTGTGATAGGGATACCGGCCTTTATGGCAGGGCCCATGTTGTGGCCGCCTTCGGAGGACATAGCGCCTACAACGGAGCAGCTGCCGTTTTTCATATTCCTCTCACTTGTCGAATCCCTTTTCTTCGGCTTCGGCATAGCGTTCATAGCATTCGGCTGGCCACTGGTTAAATCAGCCCCGGTGGGGAAATTTGCGAAGGCAAGGTTTGCAGCAATAGCATGGCTGCTCGTTTCGTGGTGGCCGCATGACAATTTCCACATAAGCAACGGAATGAATGCGCAGGGGCTGCTTTACATCGACTACGGTTTCCACATGACGCTTATGATTGCAGGGATAACGCTGGCGTACTCCTTTGTTTCCGTGATGGCAGCGCAGAATATTAAGCCTGCAGCCAAATAGAAACCATAATGAAAAGGATTGTGATACTTGGGGGAGGCTTCGGAGGTTTAGCGGCTGCAAACGAGATGGAGCACCTTGCGTCCAGCAAAAAGGCGGAAGTGACGCTCATAGATTCGAATGCCCGTTTCAGCATGGGCTTTGCTATGCAGTGGGCCATGATTGGGAGGAGGGGTGCCGGGGAAGGTGAAAGACCTTATTCCGGGCTGAAAGCGAAGAATGTGCGGTTTGTGAATGATGAGATAATCTCCATAAGCCTCCGGAAAAACAAGGTGCTCACCAAAAGGCATTCAATCGGCTATGATTACCTCATAATAGCCCTTGGGGCTGAGCCTGCCCCTGAAACGGTCCCGGGGCTTGCGGAAGGCTCATACAACCTGTGCAGCATGCATTCTGTTATGGTTATGAAGTCCGCACTCGAAAGCATAAGCAAGGGAACGGTTGCCATAATGGTCTCCTCCGTCCCGTTCAAGTGCCCCCCTGCGCCCTATGAGTATGCGCTGCTCATAGATGACATGCTGAGGAAAAGGAAGGTGAGGGACAGGGTAAAAATAGTTGTGACAACCCCTGAGCCCCAGCCCATGCCTGTTGCAGGTAAGGCTGTGGGAGAGCAGGTGAAGGCAATGCTTGCCCAAAGGGGGATTGAATTCTTTCCGGAACACAGGCCGAGGGAAGTTGACCAAGCTAAGAAAGAGGTGGAGTATGACAACGGGGAAAAAATAAAGTACGATATTCTTGGAGCAATGGCTCCCCACCGTGCTCCAAAAGTTGTAAGGGAAGCGGGATTGACAGACAATTCAGGGTTTGTGCCTGTTGAGCTGGGCACTTTCAAAACCGCTGTGGAGAACGTTTACGCGGTCGGCGATGTAGCTTCAATAAAGCTCCCTAACGGAAAGCCGCACCCGAAGGCCGGCGTTTTTGCGGAGGCCCAGGCTGTGGTTGCCGCGGGGAACATAATGGCCGGGATTGAAGGGAAGGAGCCGCCACTATATGAAGGAAAGGGGGCATGTTATATTGATATCGGGATGGAGACCGCAATACCAGCAGATATCTATCTGCTCACTCCGGAGGGGCCAAAGGTCTTTCTGGGACAGCCCTCGAAGGAAGGGGTGGAGCAGAAGCTGAAGTTTGAGCGGGAAAGGTTAAAGAAGTGGTTTGGAAAATAAAACTAACCATAAAGATGGCGGGAGGGGGTGACATATGAAAGCAAGAACAGTATGCTGCAAAACGTTTGTTGAGACGAAGTCAGCTCCGGTCGCCAAGAACAAGTGGGGAGAGTTTCTGGTTTGCAACGAGACCTGCGCCGACTTTCTCAAGATGGCAACGGAGCAGAAGATGAAGAAGATAACGGGCTGATTTCCGCATATATTCGCTCTTTTCCTTTTTCTGTTGTAGCCTTTTCTGCA
>CAYUWT010000008.1:0-14616 GCA_964448625.1 uncultured archaeon | reverse complement strand
TAAGAGACAGGTATCCCCGTGAGCTCCATGCAGATTATTTCCGTGTCTATGGTTATCGGGATATCGTTTTGGAATTGGGCTCCATCCCTGCATATGACCGTGTCATTCCCAAGCCTCCCTATCCGCTGGCTCGCTATATTCCCTATATTGTTGTGCGTTTTGTTTGTGGCATGGATCACTATGAAGTTCGGCGTTGCATTCAGCCTCAGCCTGAAGGTTTGCGGCTTTCCTGTCTGCAGCGGCTTGTCAATGGTAAACAATCTTATACCGTCCCCGAACACCTGCCCGGCCCAGCCTGCTGGCAACGAGTCTATAGCCCCCGAAAGCACCAGCGGCGTCTGATCCCCAAAGAATATCTCAAGGTCATGGATTGTATTGTTGAGAAGCGCTGATATCACATCAACCCTTATCTCCGCTGTCCCGTTGGTCAGGTTGAATATGGAGCTCACCCCGTCCAGAATGAATTTCGGGCCGCGCGGCTCGAGCGGCCTGATGACCACATTATATGGGACAACCCCATTACCGCCGATTCTTGTCTTGATTATCACAACCTCCGAAAATCCCGGGACGACCCTTATTATGGTCGAGCCGTTTGCAGCAAAGTCTTCCCTCACAGCGCTCCCGTTTGCTATCTTCAAAACGGTTATCGAATAGTTCTCCCCCGCCTTCCCGCTGAATATTATTTCAAACCCCGCGCTTGCGTTCCTCACCCTCTCATAATCCGTGCCCCATGTGGTCAGGTTATCCGTTTCGTTTATCACAGAGCCATTAAAAGCCTTGTCCATTGTGTAGCCCAGCGACTGGTTGAAGTTCCTGTAAACCCACACTGTCCAGTTCCTGTAAACCTCGAGGAATGTAAGGTTTATTCCCTGGTCCCTAAGCGCTTTCTCAATGGCCTGCTCCCCCTGGACGTTGCCTCCGCCGCCGGATATGTTGAAGCGGGTTATGTTGTGTATGTGCACAAGCTTACTCTCGTTGAAGGTTTCCGCTATGTATCTTGCAAAAAGATAGCCCTTGTAATAAACCTCAAGTTCGCCTGTAGGCAGGTTTGTAACGTTGGTATCAAGGGTTCTCGTAAGCTCCCCGAGAGTGTAGGGTATGCTTGTGAACCCTGCAGTTGTGTTCCTTATGAAATCTGAGATGTTCCATATAGTTGTTGTGGAAAGGTTGAACTCCTTCTTGGTTATCTCAAGGCCCCAGTATTCCGCAGGCCCGTCATTCAGTATCCCGAACCCCGGCAAATGCAGCCTCACAAAATCCCCCGCGGAATTGTTCTTCCCGTCATTGTCAATCAGCTTGAGCTGGATGGAATGGAAGTGCTCGTGCTCTATGTTCCACTTCACAAACACCCCGTATATTGTCCCGCTTATGCTGCTGTTCCCTATGTCGATTTTTATCCCGTCCAAACCGGTAGCAGCTCCATAATCCCCATTCGTGGTTATCTCAACATCCAAATCCCCGTCCCCGTCAAACTCCGGCTCGTTGAACCCTTTGTTCTCATAAAAGTTCCATGAGAAGTTGAGGAACTCCTCTATGACCTTCAGTTCGCTGAGGTTTGCCATAGGGCTTGCGTTCCTCACATCGAATTTAATTCCCCGAGCTTTAAAGTTCGGGTAGTTTATTCCCCTGAAAATAGCCTGCGGGCTTATTCCCTCATTCTCCGCAAGGCCATTATGAATCTGCACCCTCACCCCTCTGCCAGCAGGCATTATGAACTCAAATATGTTGGGGCTCGCAGGGGATGGAGGCGCAGCAATCCAGTTGGAGCTGCTGTTCAAATCCTTCCCATGCAGCTGAACGCTTTTCCCCGCAGGCGATGAGGGGCCGTTGTCATTGGCATTCCAGCCGCCCAACACAGGATCCCCATTCCCGCCATCAAACCTCACAAAATCAACCAGCTTTCCGTTGCTATCAAAAAGCCCCACCTCATCCCCGATATCGTTAAGCATTGCAGAGCCCCTTGAGAGGTAGACGCTTGCGTTGCCGTCGCTTGCGTTCAGATCGTTTATACCGTTCCCTGCAAATATGGCTATGTTGTCAAAATCATCAAGCCCGGTTATGTTAGGAAGCGTTGCATTGTTCCCGTCAAAATCGCTTATGGACCAGTTGGTCACATCAACCCCTTTATTGCCATCGCCCTGCACATGAAGCTCCACAAATTCCGCGGCTGCGTTGCCCTTGTACCTCACTTCGCTTATCACTATTTCTTGCCTCCCCTCCTTTATAGGAGAGCTGCATGCACAAGCACCGGCTGCGCACACACCGGTAGCACCCGCTTCCAGAGATTTGCATGCTTTGTTGCAGTCTGCTATGCTTGCGGAGCAGAAGCGTCCTGAAACGCAGAACCTTTCCAGCAAAAAGCGGCCTGCAAAGCACCTGTCCGTTAGATTCAGCCGGAAGAAGGAGCAGGTTCCCTGGACAAACAGGTTCCTCCCTCCATCTGTGTCAGAGCATACGGGCTGCGAGGAAACATTTTCTGAAGAAAGGCTTAGCGAAAGCAGTGCTATGGAAAATACAATGGATGCACCTGCCGCTAGGCTTTTCATGCTTTAGAATTTTTTTGAAGGCATTAAAAGCTTACCAAGAGGGCATTACATGCGCAGCACACTAATATTTCTCTATATGAATATGTTCGCTGTCAAACCCCATCTCCTTCACAAGCTGCAGCACCTCTTCAACCATTTTCGGCAGCCCGCATATGTATGCCTGCTTTCCTTTCACATCTTTTATAAGCTCCCTCAAAGCCTGCTGCACACGCCCCATTCTTCCGTCCCACTCCTGCCTGCTAAGGACGGGTATGTAATGGAAATTTTTGTTCTCTCTTTCCATATACTCCAGCTCCCTTCTGCATATCAGGTCCTTCTCGGTCTTTGCCCCGAAAAAGAGCCACACCTCTTTCTCCGTCCCGGCTTCGAATATAGCAGGCAGCATGCTCAGGAATGGGGCTATGCCTGTCCCTGTCGCTATGAATACGGTGTCGAGCTTCAGGGGGACTTGTATGGTGAAAACCCCGTATGGCCCTGCGAGCTTTACCATGTCGCCTTTCTCCAGACTCAGGAAATATTGGGAGAGGACCCCGCTGGGCACAACCTTCACGCAGAGCTTTATGGCTTTTGAGCCTGGCGGGGAGGCTATCGAATAAGGCCTTTTGTTCCCCCTGTCATCAAAAACCATCACCCATTGCCCCGGAATGAATGTGAATGGATCGGGAAACTCAAGCGTAGCCATCAGCACATCCGGCGTTTCATTGAATTTTTCTGCAACCTTTCCAGTGCAGCTTTTCGGAAGCTGTTTCATTTTCTCCCACCCTTCAGGAAATCCCTTATGGACTTTTCAATCTCCTTTACAGCCCTCTCCCCAAGGTCATACCTCACCCTTACCGCAGGCTTGTTTATTTTAAGCAGCTTCCCGAGGTCTACAGGTGTCCCCACGATCACAGCATCGCAGCGGGCCGCATTAATTGTCTGCTCAAGCTCCCTTATCTGCTTTTCCCCGTAGCCCATCGCCGGCAGCACATTCCCCAGATGCCTGAATTTTGCAAAAGTCGCCTTTATAGAGCCAACAGCATGCTCACGAGGGTCAACAAGGATGCACCCGTATTTCTGTGCTGCTATGGTTCCTGCGCCGTAGGCCATCTCCCCATGAGTAAGCGTAGGACCGTCTTCCACAACAATAACGCTTTTCCCCTTTATAGCCTCAGGCCTTTCGACAGTTATGACAGAATCCGCTTCTGTTATCTTCGCCTTCGGGTTCATTGCTGTTATGTTTCTCTTTACTGTTTCAATATTCTCCCTTTTTGCCGTATTTACTTTGTTTATTATCACAATATCTGCCATTCTCGCGTTCTCCTGCCCGGGGTAATACAGGATCTCATGGTTAGGCCTGTGGGGGTCCGCGACAACAATGTGCACATCAGGCTTGTAAAACGGGGTATCATTATTTCCTCCGTCCCAAACAATGATGTCAGCCTCCCTTTCCGCCTGTTTCAGAATTTCCCCGTAATCAACCCCCGCATACACGACAAGCCCCCGTTCTGTATAGGGTTCATATTCCTCCATCTCCTCTATGGTGCAGTCATTTTTCCTGAAATCCCCATATTTTTCAAACCGCTGCACTGCCTGCTTCAGCAGGTTTCCATAGGGCATGGGGTGCCTTACCGCCACAGCCTTTTTCCCAAGATCTTTGAGTATAGAGACAACAGCCCTCGAGGTCTGGCTCTTGCCGCACCCCGTTCTTACAGCGCACACGCTTATAACAGGCTTTTTTGATTTTATCATGGTCCTTACCGCACCATGCAGCACGAAGTCAGCGCCTGCGGCCAGTGCTATACTCGCCTTTTGCATGAGTTCAGTATAGCTTATATCCGAGTATGAGAAAACAACATGGTCTATTTTATGCTTTTTTATCAGCTCCGCAAGCCTCTCTTCGGCATAAACTGGTATGCCTTTCGGATACAGCTTCCCCGCAAGCTTTGCAGGGTAACGCCTCCCCTCTATGTTAGGTATCTGCGTTGCTGTGAAGGCTGCAACCTCATAAGCGGGATTGTCACTGTAAAGCACGTTGAAATTGTGGAAGTCCCTTCCTGCAGCCCCCATTATGAGAACCCTTTTCCTCATGTGATAATATAATGGCCGCTGAATTTAAACAGACTACGGCACTCTGGCTAACAGCTGCGGTAAGCTATTTAAATAAAGAGAGGGCATATAGAAGATAAAACTTTTGGAAAAACTTCCCGAACATTAATGTTCGGGTAATAGTTGGGGGAGTTAGATGGTAACTTTTGATGAATGGGGGCCTGAGAAGATACTTGAGGTGTGGGACCCGAAGGCAGGGCTGCACGGGTTCAGCGTTATTGACAACACAGCCCTCGGCCCGGGCAAAGGCGGGATGCGCATGACACCTGCTGTAACGATTGACGAGGTCTCGCGCCTGGCAAGGGCCATGACATGGAAGAACGCGCTGGCTGAACTGCCTTTCGGAGGAGCAAAATCCGGCATTGCGGCCGATGTGAGGAAAATCAGCCCCCAGGAGAAGGAAGCGATAATGCGCGCATTCGGGAAGGCTTTGCGGCCCATAGTGCCTTCCATTTATGTAGCGGGCCCTGACATAAACACGACAGAAAAGGAGATGCAGCAGTTTGCAGAGGCCAACGGAAGCTGGGAAGCGTGCACAGGCAAGCCTGCGGATTATTGCAACAGCGGCAAATGCGGCCTGCCGCATGAGCTGGGCTCAACAGGATTCGGTATCCTGCATTCAACCCTTGTAGCTCTCAAGCATCTTGGCATGCCAGCTGAAGGCACAACAGTCGCTATCGAGGGCTTCGGCAACGTGGGCACGTTTGCTATGAAGTTCTTTGCGGAGCATGGCATTAAGATTGTTGCGGTTTCCGATTCGAAAGGGACTGTCTACAACCCTGAAGGCCTTGATTACGGAAAAATGATGGAGGCCAAGAAAAACCATGGAACCGTTACAAGGTATGGAAGCGGGAAAGTGATAAAAGGAGAGGAGCTTTTCTCCCTTCCGGTTGATGTTGTAATTCCGGGCGCGCTCCCGGATGTGATAACTGAGAAGAACTACAGATCCATAAAGGCAAAGCTTATTGTAGAGGCGGGCAACATACCCATGAGCCCTTCCATTGAAAAAAAGCTGCATGATTCCGGAAAGCTGGTCGTTCCGGACTTCGTTGCAAACGCAGGCGGTGTGATAAGCAGCTGGGTGGAATACATAGGGGAGGACGCAGATTACATGTTCAGGGTTGTGGAGGAAAAGATTACGCGCAACACGAGGCTCGTGCTCGAGCGCTCGGAGGCGGAAGGCATTATCCCGCGGGATGCGGCCCTTGCGATAGCACAGGAGCGCGTGAGAAAGGCGATGGAGAAGAGAGGCAATTGAAACACCGGCCACTGCCGGCCAGCTTTTTCACCGTATAATTTGTCGGACAGTCCTATCGGCCAAGTCCACAATCGCATCAAAAGCCAATTAGACGCACTTCAACAGCAAAAACCGCAACCCAGTCAGCACATTAACACAACTCTTTGTAATGACTTTTAATATAAAAACTTACAATTACGACTTATGTTCTGGTATACTGAAAAGCTTGGCAGTTGTGGGCATTACGACTACAAAGAAATACATAAACAAAAGAATCCTGAAATCAGATTTATCATAGTTTACGACCTGATAGACGGCTATCAGGAGAATTGGGGCCAGTTCCAGAGCAAGGTAAGGGCTGTAGAGAAGGCGTTAAAGACTGGGAAGAAGGTCATAGTTGTTTGTAGAGGCGGTATGTCAAGGAGCAACGCCGTCGTGCTGGCTTATCTTCTCAGGTCTGGCATGCGCTGGAACGAGGCTTACAACACTGTAAGGAAGAATCCGGTATCCATGATAGAGCCAGGACTGCTAAAACAGATACAAGAAAAGTATAGGGCTAATCCGCTTTCTTAGGGGTTTGAGTTTCTTTGGAATGATTTTATTAAATCAGCTTCAAACGTATATGTATGAATTATATGCCTAACAGCTCAAATTGTGATTTTAAAATTCTCGAATCCCTCGAACTTTTGCTAAAATCAAAACTTAATTCTGTTCCTGACCCGTGGCATCGTGAAGAGAAAATTAAAAAGAAAAGTTTTACACTAAAAGATGGTATAGAATTTCCAGTCGGTCCCGGAATTTATTGGCTTGCATCGAAAAAACGTGCTGCGAAGAATAATAGACATCCAGTTTACTATATAGGAAAGGCTAACAATTCTTTACATTGTAGATTGAAAGACAAAATGAAGTCAGATTATAATACATCTAAGAAAAAAAATGGTAAGCTGTGGCCAAGTCTGAGATTTTATAGAGACGATGAAACAGAAGTCTATTACCTTCCAACAAAACAACTCGGTAAACCTGCTGACCTTGAACTGATAATGCTTGCAGCATTTTACGCTAAGAATAAGATGAATTACCCAAAAAATGAAGATAAGTGGTTTCCAGAGGGCAATACAGCGCGTAGAAAAGCTGCTGAAGACCTCTCTGAGAAGGAGGGATATGAAGAAAAACTTAAACAAATAGGAGATAAAATTTTCCAAAAAGAAATGTAACCCCTTTACTTTGATTTATTTTGCACGCTAAAAGCGAGCCAAATAATCACACGTTCTGCCAAATCCTGGGGTCGGCGGTCAAATCAGCTCAATGTCCCCTTTCCCGATGGCCCTCTCGCAGTAGACGCACCTGAGCCTGAGGGGCTCCTTGCTTATTATCATGAACCTGGTTTTTGCGCGCTGCAGGTTTGTTATGCACGCCGGATTTACGCATTTCACTATGCCCTCCACGCTGTCGGGTATGGCCAGCCTCATCTTCCGCTCGACCTCATAGTTCCTGATTATGTTCAGGCTCGCCTCTGGAGAGACCAGCGCTATCTTGTTCGCCTCCTCCTGGCTGAGGAACCTGCCGGCAATCTTCACAAGCCCCTTCTTCCCTATTTTCCTGCTTCCGAGGTTCACCCCGACGCTTATAACATTGTCATACCCCTCCAGCCTCAGTATCTCAAGGACCTTGAAAGTCGCCTGCGAGCTTATGTGGTCTATCACAGTGCCGTTCTCGATGGCTGAGATTGTCAGCTGCCTGCCTGCCTTTACCATATCACACCTTCCCCAGCACCAGCGCGAGCAAAGCCTGCCTCACCGGTATGCCATTCGCAAGCTGGTCAAAATAAAGGGAATGCTCAGTCTCATCCACATCTTTCGCAATCTCATCCACCCTCGGCAGGGGGTGCATGACCTTGAGGCCCTTCCCGGCGTTTTTGAGGGAGGCGCGGTCAATCCTGTAGAAATTCTTGTACTTGTTGTATTCCACAGGGTCGGCGAATCGCTCTTTCTGTATGCGCGTCACATACAGTATATCCAGCTCCTTCATGCAGTCCGCCGGGTTCACATATTCGCGGCTTTTAACTCCTGTGGCAGCCAGCTCCTCCATGAGCCATTCAGGCATTTTAAGGGCCTCCGGAGCTATGAAATAGAGCGTGCTTTTGAAATGTGCGAGCGCAAGGGCAAGCGAATGCACAGTCCTTCCGTATTTGAGGTCCCCGAGGAAGCCTATTTTGAGCCCCTCAAGCGTCCCTTTCGTTTTCCTGATTGTATACAGGTCTAACATGGTCTGAGTCGGGTGCTGGTTTGCGCCATCCCCCGCATTTATCACAGGGACGCCTGCAGCCTCAGCCGCAAGCCTCGCAGCCCCTTCAGCAGGGTGACGTATCACTATGGCATCGCAGTAGCGCTCCACAGTCTTTATGGTGTCCCAGAGGGTTTCGCCCTTTGCGGTTGAACTTGCACCCGCATCCGCAAAGCCTATTACCCTTGCTCCCAAACGTTGCGCAGCGCTCTCGAAGCTCAGTCTAGTGCGAGTGGACGGCTCGAAAAACAGCGTTGCGATGACCTTACCTTCCAGCAGGCCCCCAAAACCCCTTTTCTCAAAAGACTCCGCTGTATCCAGCACCTTCAGCATCTCCTCCCTTGAGAAGTCCCTTATGGATATTATATCCCGGCCGGCAAACCCTTTCATTCAGACTGGGGTTGATTTTTGGCAATAAAAGCGTTGCAGCTGTCTTTATAAAATGCAGGAACCAAAAATAAAACGGGCTTTCAACAATGAAGCTTAAATATTACCTCCGAGAAACATCTCTCCAAGCGCTTGAAAAAAATATTCTGTCTCCCATTACATGGCAAAAAGAGTCTATGGCTGGCTGCAAGTTACAGGCAAAAAAGAATACGAGCCCGAGTTCATAAAGCGGTTGCTGGCTATTGAAAATAAAAGAAGAAAGGAAGATGGTGGTGCAGATTTGCAGGGCACGGGCATTTCAAGGACAGAATAGGCATGCCTTGCGTTCATTTCGCAAATCGGACAGCAGGCTCTCTGATATATTCACTTTGCGATTTTTGCTGCCATGGCTATGCGCTGCAGCGCGCTGAGGTTCGCAAGAACAGCAAGTATCATGACCATGTAGCTCAGGTAGATTAGGTCATAATGGGCAAGCAGGAGGCCGAAGAACAGTATTATCAGCCTTTCAGCCCTTTCCAGTATGCCCCCCCTGAGCTCCTTGCTCGTTATATCCTTCTCCTTCGCAGCTGCCTTGGCATACGTCGTCATCATCGCCCCAAAAAGATATGCAAGAATCCAGAGCTCTATCCTGAATATCACAGAAGGCAGCCTCGCAAAAAGCAGGCCTGCGATAATCGCAAACTCCACATACCTGTCTATGACCGTGTCAAGGTATGCCCCCAACTTGCTTACAGTCCCGGTGACCCTTGCCACAGCCCCGTCAACCATGTCTATAAAGCCCGCAGCAAGGAGGAAAACTGCCGCAGGCAGGAAATCCCTGTTTACGAGGAAGTAGGAGGAGATGGCAGCAGGGATAACTGTTAAAACAGTCCACTGGTTTGCTGAAAGGCCAAGCCTGCTGAACGCTATGCCCACCTTTATTGAAAGGCGGTTGAATTTTTCCCTGTGCATGTTAAGCGTCATAGCAATCCTTTGAGAAGCAGCTTTAAAACTTCCTCAGACAATTGCCGCACTTCAAGTTCATCTTGAATGCGGCTAGTTTTTTCTCTCCCATTTTATGAACTCCTCCACCATGTTCTTTGCCACGGAATCCGGGAACTGCTGGGGCGGGGACTTCATTGTATATGCGGATATCGATATCAGCGGGCCCCCAACCCGGCGGTCAAGCGCAAGCTTCGCACACCTTATTGCATCTATTGCAACCCCCGCTGAGTTGGGGCTGTCCTCAACAGAAAGCTTGAGATCCAGCTTGACAGGCGCATCGCCGAAATTCCTGCCCTCCATCCTTATGAAGCACAGCTTGTTGTCCTTCTGCCACGGCACATAATCGCTCGGCCCTATGTGTATATTCTCTGGTTCAAGCGGTATTGGGAGCTGGGATTGCACGGACTGCGTTTTGCTTATCTTTTTTGATTTTAGGCGGGAAAGCTCTTTCATGGTTAAGAAATCCGTATTACCGCCAACATTGAGCTGGTATGTCCTTTCAACCTTAACCCCCCTGTCGGAGAACAGCTTTACAAGCACCCTGTGGACTATGGTCGCTCCGAGCTGGCTCTTTATATCATCACCTATCACAGGTATTCCTTTGTCCTCGAACCTCTTTCCCCATTCTTTGCCGGAGGCAATGAACACGGGCATAGCGTTTATGAACGCTGTCCCTGTTTCAAGGCATGCCTGCGCATAATATTTAGCGGCCTCCTCAGACCCTACAGGCACATAATTTATCAGCACATCCGCCTTCGCCTTCTTCAAAACCTGAACAACATCAACCGGTTTTTCCTTGGAGACCACGAAGCTCCTTTCAGCAGGGTAGTCCTTCATGTGCCCGGCAACTCCATCGAGCACCGGTGCTTTTTGAACTATGCAGTCAAGTTTTGGGATATCCTTCTGGAAAATGAGAGTGCAGTTTGGTTGCGCAAATATGGCCCCGCCCAAATCCTTTCCAACCTTCCTCTCATCAATATCAAAGGCTGCAACAGGAACAATATCGCTTATTTTGTATTCCCCAATCACGTTGTGCATCAGGCCAGGTATAGTCGTGTCATTGCTGGAAACGTTCCTGTAATAAAACAGCCCCTGCACGAGGCTGGAAGCGCAGTTCCCAACACCTGCAATAGCAAGCCTTATCTTTTTCGCAGCCATATTTCACTCTATTTTACAATTATAAAATAATGGCGGAGGGCTTTATATATTTTACAATGGTATAATATCAACCATGAGGCATATGAGGAAGCTTATAGGGAACAATACCACTGAGTGCCTCTGGCCTTACATTCTCAGCATAATAAAAAACAGGCCCTGCCATGCCTATATTTTAAGGAAATCCATACAGCAGAAGTTCGGTTTCACGCCGGGCACAGTTACAGCGTATCGTGTCTTATATTCCCTTAAAAAAGAGGGATTGGTTTCAATAAGAAAAGATGGCAGGAAGCGGGTTTATGCGATAACCCCCACTGGCAGGAGAGCTTTGTGGCAGGCGAGGGAATATTACAGGAAGACTGCTTCTGTTATTTAGCCTGTGCTGAAATAAAATGGGACTCTAGCATATTTATTTAATTTGAGATTAGTCATAACCATGAAACGGCTACAATACCATCTGGCTCTGGATGTTATTGACAGGCAGCAGGAATATGAAAAAGAGTTGACAGAAGGGGATAATTTGCCTGTTGCATCCGGGCTGGAAATGGAAATAAAAATCTACAAGTCAAGGATAGCGACACTGTTCAAATATCCTGCCACAATATTCACGAGGCTGTTTCCTCCATACAGATATGAAAAATGAAGAGTAGTGGCATTTAGCATAATCACTCAGGCACAACTGCTGGCCTTCTGCCGTTCATCCTGAAGATGCGGTCGAAAAAAGGCCTGTTGTAAACCGAGATGTAGAAGCCGCCGATAAACAGCCAGTAGCTCATGTAACCCATCATCCTCAGCACCTCAGGGTTGCCGTCATACCCTACCAAAGATTTGAGAATGGAGCCCAGCCAGCCCTTCTCGTGCAGCGGATTGGCTGCGTTTGCCGGGTTTATGTTATAGGCTTCCATCCCGGCAAAGCCTGTCTCATATCCCATGCCCTCAGCTGCTTCTATGTACTCGTGTATCCCGTAGCCGAAAAGCCCCGCGGCGAAAACTATAAGAAGCACGCTTGTGTATTTGAAGAACTTGTCGAGCGGCAGCTTTACAGTCCCCTTGAAAAGGAAAAAGGAAATTATTACAGTCAGGGCCATCCCTGCCCCGAAGCCTGTCATGGTATCCGCAATCCCTGAGCCGAGAAGGGCTGCAAGGAAAAGCACAGTCTCAATCCCCTCCCTGAAAACCGCTATGAATGAAACGGCTGTTATGCCTATCAGATGGCGCCTGCTTATCGAAACGTCTATCTTCTCCTGCAGGCTGCCCTTTATACTTTTCGCATTCCTTGCCATCCAGAAAATCATGCTCGTCAGCACCACTGTAGCAAGTATGGCAGCCGTCCCCTCGAAAAGCTGCGCAGAAACCCCTGAAAGGTTGCCGAAAAAGATGAGAATCAAGGCTCCCAGAACAGCCGAGAGAATAATAGCAGAGCCTGTCCCGTACCATGCATATTTCCTGAGGTCTGTCCTGCCTATCCTGATAAGGTAGGCGACGATTATTGCGATAATCAGCGCAGCCTCGAGACCCTCTCTGAATGTTATAAGGAAGGGGGCGAGGACCATAATCTAATGGCCGTGCATCGCCTCTATCCTTTTGAATTCACTCTCCCCGAGGGCCTTCTTCGCGTGAGGCAGCAGAACGTTCTCCTCCTTCTCTATATGGCTGCTGAACATGCTCGCAAGCTCCTTCACCAGCTCCTCCAGCTTTGGCTCTATCTCGGGCTCTTTTTCAACCCTTTCCATAAGCTGCCCGAACTCAGTTATCCTTTCCCTCAGCATCTTGTGCTCAATCACGAGGCTCCTTATAAGATCCCTGTCGTCCGCGCTCCTTTTTTCTATTTCCGGGAATACTGACACTTCCTCGAATTTGAAATGAGACTCCATGTCTTTCCTGAAGAAATCCATTATCTTCCTTATAGTCTCGCGGGATTCCTTCCTGTCTATAGTGGCCACTTTTCTCTGAAGGACCTCGAGCTTCTCAAGTATGATCTCCCCCTCGCTTCCCATCTCCTCTTCAGCCTCAGGTATCATCACCCAGCCTTCCATGCGGCACGAGCATGCAACCTTGCAGAACCTTGAGGCGTGGGCCTGCATTATCTCCATAATCGGCTGTATGGTTTCGCGGTTCACAGAATATATCCTTGCCTTCCCCATGGTTTTGGAGGTCACAAAACCGCATTCCTTCAGCGCCTTAAGATGGTGGCTTGCAAGGCTCTGCTCCATCCCAAGGGAGGTGTATATCTCAGTTACTGTCCTGTCTGTTTTGAGGAGTTCGAAAATGATGGCAATCCTGTTCCTATCCGCAAGGACTGAAAAAAACTTCTCACATAAAGCCTTGTTCATATTCATATAGATTTATATATCAGGGTTTAAATACTTTTAATAGTTTTTAAAAGTTCCAAAAGCAGCCTGCAAGCGGGCGCATAAAAACAAATATAAACCATGGAACCAATACACAGAATCCAGCAAAATGACTGATGAATATGAGCGAAACCAGCGAGACTGAAGAGCAGAAACTGCCCCCTCAGGAGCAGGTCGTTGAGGAAGAGGTCGGTGAAGAGGAGGAGCAAAAATTAAAACTGCCATTCCCCACAGCAGCCGTCGTGAGGATAATGAAGGCCAACATGGACGGCGAGAAGATGATAAAGAAGGAAGTCAAGATAGCGATGAACAAGTGGCTGGGCGAGATATGCGGCAGCGTCGCAAGGAACATGAACAGGTTCCCCTACGTGATGATGCACATGCATGAGCTCGAGCAAGCAACCCGCTTCTACAAGAACCTCAAGGAGTTCGACAGGGAGAAGGAAAGGATACTGGCCCACCTCGATGCGATAAAGAAGGACATAGATAGGTTAGAGCGCGACCTCGGCAAGCCGGAAGAGATGGGAAAGTTCACGCCTGACGGCAAGTGATTTTTGTGTGCATTTCTCCAAAAGTTATAATGCTCATAGCATAAAGGCCCGCAGATGGATCGGCTTTCCGCTCTCTTTCTAAAGATCTGGAACAAAAATAGCCGCCATAACATGCCATGTGATAACCTTAACTTAAGTTAAGCAAAAATAGAATATACTTAACATTATAAACATGCGCTACAAAGCTGCTTATGTACTTTGAAATCGAGCCGAAAAGCGGGACCAAATGTACTACTTGTCTGACCCTCTTCTGCTAAGGGCAATTTTTTTACTGTAAGCTGCCCGCAAGGTTCACACCGGATGGGAAATAGAGTATCATTTCTGAGTTTTAAGCGGAGTCCCATTCTATTGATTGCAAATTAAAAATGCAAACATCAAAGGGTTGCAGACCCCCTCTCAGCTTTACCCCATATGCAAGTCCATCCTATTGATTGAAGGACAGTTTAATATTTTCACGGACGTTTCAGCCGCCGCTTTTTTAGCGCGTACAAGAATCTCGGCAAGTCGACCTCCAGAGGCTCCTGCTCTTCCCGCATTCTTAGGACGTCACGCATGAATTCGCCTATTTCACCTTCCGCCATAGCAAGGGTTTCGGTAATTTCAGTCCCGACAGGAGTCCATCTTCCCATTGTGGCTAAAAACAATTTCAAGCTCTCTCTATCTGTTCCTACATTGTCGTCCAATGCCTGCCAGAGATACTTAGAGTCAATGTTGGCACGATTAAAAAGGATTACAGAATCATAGGAATCGCAGGATGATCTGAGGAAAGTCTTGAGTCCTAAGAATTTCTGATTGCTTTCTTCGCTCTTGAAGCGGCTTTTTTCTGCCTTGTGTAGCTCCTCCCGCATCAGCCAAATCTCTTCCAGCCATTCCTCGTATGCAAAAGGGGCAGGATAAATCAAGCCGCTGTTGTTTTCATAGAATTTCATTAGCCTATACGCCTTATGGGCAATGATATCTTCCGGAGCCATAAGTCGCACCCTGACCGAACTGCCATGTTCTAGTTGGTAGTCCAGCTCCCGGGTGTGAGCATA